>JABUVA010000058.1:0-1166 GCA_021442885.1 Methanobrevibacter sp.
AAAATTTAACACTTATTTTCTTTTTTATCAAAACTATTTTTATACTATTAAAAATATAATTAATAAACATTAGAAATAATATTTAAAAATGGCGAGTGAATTTATGGATATTCTAACGACAATAATTTACATAATATTATTTATAATTGTTATGATTGTTGTTTTTTCTATTGGGATGTTAAGACCATTTATGCCCAAAAAAGAAGTGGCTATTGTACTACTTTCTGCATTTATTATTGGTTGTTTAGGAGGAGCTTTCTTTTTAATTCCTATTTATGATGATATTCCTGAGGTAGTTGGTTCAGTTGAGAAATTAATCCCTAATAATGAAGAAACAATGTATTTGGAGTTTTCATCGGCGGTTGATGTTTCTAGTTTAAAGGAAAACTTAACTCATACTCAAGGTGTTAAATCTTTTGAAGTGACTAGTATAACGTTTTATATGTGGCAGTTTAATGATCGAGAATTGGCCTATATGAATAGTGTTATTAAAAATATAGATTCTAATTATAAAAATTTTACTGTTAATAAATCTGGTAAAATTGACATTGAATTAGTGCAAGGTGCTGATCCAGATAGTTCTTTAAAATCTTTTTCTGATTGGTATAAACAAGTTTATCAAGGCTCTCTTTCTTATGCACAGATACATGCTAAAGTTGTTTTAGATTCATCAGCTATTGATCAGGTTAAACAGATTTTATTAGATAAAGGTATAGTTCCTACTAAAATTGATGGACCTGTTCAGAATAGTATAGATAAAACTAACCAGACAATGTTATCAAATAATGAATTTATTATTTTTACAGGTATTATTGGTGTTATAGTTGCAATATGTGGTATTTACTTTGATGCTATTGTTGTAGCATTTAGAAAACTTAAGAATTTTGGAAAACTTAGAAAATGAAGGCTGCAGTTTTATTTTCCGGTGGAAAAGATAGTACAATGGCATTATATAATGCTTTGGATAAAGGTGAAGATGTTAAATATCTTCTTTCAATGAAGTCTGTTAACGATGAATCATATATGTTTCACGTACCTAACATTCACCTTACTAATATCCTTGCAGAAGCCCTTCAAATTCCTATCATTATAGCTGAAACTCAAGGGATTAAAGAAGAGGAACTTCAAGATTTAAAATGTGAGTTTGAAAAACTTAAAAAATTAGG
>JABUVA010000058.1:1183-4956 GCA_021442885.1 Methanobrevibacter sp.
CTGGTGCATTATACTCACAATATCAAAAATCTAGAATAGAAAAACTAGGTGCTGAAGTTGGATTAAAAATAATATCACCCTACTGGCATGTTGATGAATTAGAATATATGAAAAAAATAGTTTCATTAGGTTTTAAAGTTATAATTATTGGAACATTTGCTGAAGGATTAGATGAATCATGGTTAGGCCGAGAAATTACCGAAAAAACTATTGAGGAATTAATATATTTAAATAAAAAATACCATATTAATCTAGCTTTTGAAGGTGGAGAAGCTGAAACATTAGTTATTGATGGACCAATATTTAAAAAATCTATAAAAATTATAGATGGAAAAAAACAATGGGATATTGATAATGGAGTTTATATAATAGAAGATGTTAAACTTGAGAATAAATAATAATTTATAAACAAGTTTCTTCACTTAAAAATTTATTTATTTTCTTTTCATAGCTATCTAAATCAGATTCATTAGTTATAATCCTATCAGATAGTGCAATAACAGAACCAATACCAAAACCTAATTCCATTTCATCTCTTTTTACAAATTCATTATAATCAGAAGAATCATCAGCTCTTTTTCTTTCTTTAAGTCTTTCAAACCTTAAATTAGGATTAGCAAAAATTGAAAGTATAATAAAATCATCAAAATTATTTTTAAAAAGATTAACCTCATAAGGACTTCTAATACCCTCAATTATAATTAAAGGAATTAAATCATCTTTAAGAAGCTTTTTAACTTTAGCTACTGTAAGCTCTGCAACAATATAATCTCCATGTTCTTGTCTAAGTTTTCTTGCAGTAACCTTAGTTGGTTCATTTCTTTTTCTAGCTTCTTCACGTATAATATCTCCCATACTAATTATTTTAGCTCCTTTTTCAATAGCTATCTCTGAAACTAAACTTTTTCCAGATCCAGGCATTCCAGATATTCCCATAACTTTCATTATTTCACTACTCTTCTTCTTTTATTTTAAATTCTTGAAGTGATTCTTGAAGATTATCTTCATTATTAAAATCATTAATAATATCTTGTATTAACTTTAAATTGTTTTCTTCTTTTAAATCTTTTGCAATTTCAATCATTAATGGTATTGCACGTACAATATTATCAACAATACTTATATCAGATTTTTTTGAAGTTCTTGATAATGGATTTAAATCTATAGTAATAATTTTTTTACCAGTTTCAGCAAGGATTTCTGCTCTATCACCATCTTCTAAAGGAACAAGAACAACATCACTAGTATATATGCCCTCTTTACTTGCACTTGCTCTTGGACTATTAAGATTATTAATATACTCTAAGTCATCATCATCAGTTCCAAGAACATTAGGATATCCATGTTCTTCATAAAGTTTAGCTAATTTTTCAATTCTCTCAGGAGTTCTATAAAATAAATTAATTTCAATTTTAGCATCTAACTCCTCTGCAAGTTTTATAATCTCATCAATAACTAAAGCTGTAGTATTACCATTAACTGATATAACAGGATTTTCAGCAATAATCATAGATGCAATAGCTACATACATTGCTCTTTTTGCAGGAAATGTAGTTTTCTCTCCAATTAAATAATCAAATGCTTCTCCCCTTCCATGTGAAATTAATGCAGAAGGAGCTAAAAGTCCTTGTTCTCCAGCTTTTACAATTTTATCTCTAAATAATAATGATTCATATCTTGGATGTGTTTTATCAACTGTCATTTTTTTTCACCTTAATTCAACTGGCATTTGAGCTAAATAACCAATAAATGTTGTTGCTAAGAGGATAAAGAATACCATTTCTAGAGGATATGTTGGAAAAAGTGGTATCTTCATAAAACGTATTCGTAGAAATAGAAGTATATAATCCCCAATAAAATTTATAATAATAAAAACAATTCCTAGCTTTATTCCTTCTAATAATTCATTAGAATTAAAATTCCTTATATAAATTATTGTAAAAATACTTGTTAGTATTATTATGGATATTGGGAGTAGAAGAGTAATATAGGATATGTCGTTTTTAACAATATATGTATCTAACATAATTGAAATAACAGTTATTAAAATCCATAATAGAACTCCACTTGTTATAGCTAGCTTATACTTCATATTTGATCAACAATTTAAACATGATTTATTCTAGTGTAATTTGAAATTTCAGAATTAAAAGTTGTTAAGTCATTAACATTCATATCATGAACATTATCATTACCAGTTATTCGTGCAAAGGTCTTCAATTCTTCATTAGATTGATTTAAAAAGTTATAAACTCTTAAGGTTCCATGATCAACATTTAAATTTTCACGTAAATTCTCTTTTTGAGTTGCAACACCTGCAGGACAATCTCCAGTTTGACAAATTCTATACTGCTGACATGCTGCAGCTATAAGAGCTGAAGTTCCAATAGCTATTGCATCAGCACCCATAGCTAATGCTTTAGCAAAATCAGAGGATACTCTTAAACCACCTGTAATCACTAGAGATATATCTAACTCATGTTTATCTAGGTATTTACGGGCTCTATCAAGAGCATATATTGTTGGAACAGAAGTTGAATCTCTAACAATTTGTGGACTTGCACCTGTAGCACCACCTCTACCATCAAAAGTAATAAAATCAGGTTCTGCATAAACAGCAAAATCTAAATCATCTTCAATTCTACCAGCAGCTAGTTTTATACCAATAGGTCTACCTTCTGATCTTTTTCTAAGATTATCAACAAGATTCTTTAAATCATCTTTAGTTTCAACATCTTTAAAAGTAGCAGGTGAGTGAATAGATTCTCCAATAGGCTTTTCTCGTATTTTAGCTATTTCTTCTGTAACCTTAACTCCTTCAAGCTGTCCTCCTAAACCTGGTTTAGTAGCTTGTCCTATTTTTATTTCAATAGCATCAACTTTTTTAAGATTGTCATCATTTACATTATAAAGATTAGGTACATATTCAAAAATGTATTTATGTGCATTATCATATTCTTCAGGAAGTATTCCTCCTTCTCCACTAGCTATTGCAGTTTTTGCCATAGCACTACCTTTTGCTAATGATATTTTAACTTCTTTAGATAATGCTCCAAAAGACATATGACTAATAAATATTGGTGAATTAAGTTCCATAGGCTTTTTAGCATTTTTTCCAATTATTGTTTGTGTACTTACTTCAACATTACTTTCTAAAGGTTTAGGATTTAATTGGCATCCTAAAATAAGTATATCATCCCAATTAGGCATTGGCATTTCTGTTCCCATTGCAGAAACAATACTTTCTCCAGTCACAGCCATCTTATGAATCATATCCATATAACGGATGTTTTCATCATTTCTTACATAATCATATTCTAATTTTTCATCAGATAATGCTTCTTCAACTTCTTTTCTTTCTTCAAGTGGAATAAAGTTATCTGGAGTTTGTTGGCATGTAGGGCATTTTTTTAGTTTACTTAAAGGAATACCTGATGTGTCCTCATCATGGATATATCCACAAATTTTACATTTGTACTTCATTTTCAACCACCTTTAATTTATAAGTACTTTATAATCATTAATTTTATTTCCTTCATGTTTAAGTAATATTTTTTTATAATAATTCTTCAAATCACCTGCAAAACCACCAATTTCATTATTTCCTTTTATAGTTCTATGGCAAGGAATAATTATTGGGAAAGGATTGTTTCTTAAAGCATTTCCAACAGCTCTTGATGCATTAGGTTGACCAATAGCTATTGCTAAATCCTTATAATAATTAACATCTCCAAATTTGGTTTCACACTGTTCTATTAATACTTTTTTTTGAA
>JABUVA010000059.1:0-3564 GCA_021442885.1 Methanobrevibacter sp.
TCATACTTAAAAATAGAATCATGTCTTTTAAATCCTAACTTTTTAAGAACTGCTTTTGATCTTTTATTTTTCAATCTGTAAATTGCAAAAATTGTCTTTAAATTTAAATCATCAAAACCATGTTGTAATAATCTTTTACAAGCTTCACTAGCCATTCCATGACCCCAAAAAGGCCTTCCAACCCAAAATCCTAACTCGGCATTACCTTCACCCCAATAATAATTACCATCAGGATAGAGATATAAATTAACACATCCAATAGGCCTATCTTTATAAACAACCGCATAAGTTTCAGGTTTGGAAAATGTAGTTTGAATAACAAATAAACTTTCCTCTTCAGATTTATGAGGAGGCCATCCTCCACTTAAACCAACTTCATGGTTTCTAGCATAAAAATAAAGCCAACGAGCATCTTCTTCTTCCCAGGGTCTTAATATTAATCTGTTTGTTTCAAGAATCATTTAATAACTCCTATAATAAAGCTACTTATATAATCTATTATTTATATGATTTATTCTAAGTAATATTTAATAATCATGAAAAATATTAAAAAATATATGAACCTTAAAAAAACTATAGAGAATATTGAGAAAACTGCAGATAGCTATATTGACCCTGAACTTGTATCTATGATTGTTTATGATAATAATTCACTTGGAACTAATGATTTTAATAGTTTAACTGATTATAACATAACAAAAGATGATAGCTATGCTGATAAAGTATTAAAGGTATTAAAACATGAAAATGTATTTATCTATTTAGGAATGATTACATTTACACCTATAGCTAATGAATGTGACATATATTCAACTAAGGATTATAAACTCAAACTAACTGAAGAAGAATTTGAAAAGTATGGTAGTTTAAAAGATAAATTTATTGGAGTGTTATTTAAAAAGAATAGTGAGGATTATGTTATTGGATGTTGTGATATTTGCGGATGTTCAATTGATGCTTGTTTTAGAGAATTTGAAGAAACTGATGATACTTTAATAAGAAAAATAAGGGAAATTTTTGAAGAAAAAATTATTTAATTAATTTTTGCTTAATATTTTCCCACATAGCTTGTTCTTCACCACAACCAGTCATAATGACATAATCATATTCTGAATTTTCTGCTAATTCACATAATTTATTAATTCTATTATCCATATCTTCATAGCTTAAAGGATAAAATACTGAATTAAACTCGTCTTTAATCTGATTATAATATTTTTCAGCCATTTCTACAGATTCTCTTCCTGGAACTACAATTAAATGTGCAGGATTAAGTGCTCTAATAGCCTGTAGATGATCTTCAAATATTTCCTCTTCATTAACATCTGGAGTAGTGTAAATAAATTCTAAAGGACCATCAATATATTGATTCATAAATAATGCATTAGTTTTAGCAGCATCACCATTATCTCCTTGTCCTAAACCTATTTTTTTACCATTAATATCAACTACTTCAAATCTTCCTGGTGGAATAAAAGACATGTCTAAATTATTAAATACTTCTTTAACTGTCTTTTCAATATTTTCTGGATTTGGTGTAAATGTTGCAAAGGTAGTAATTGAAGCTAATGTATTGTAAACATTATGAATTCCAAATGGAGGAACTGTTAATTTAACTTTAAATTTAATATTTTTATCTACAACATAATTAAATAGGTTTCCTTCAATATCTAAAACCCAATTTTTATCATTAAACTCAATATTTTTTAAACTAACATTTAATTTAGGTCTTTTAAAACCACAATTAGGACATTTATATATTCCCCTATGATTCATAAATTTATGAGAATATTCTAATGGTTTTTTACATTTAGGACATTCAACAATTTCATCTTCAAAAATATCTGTGATTTTTTTATCCTCAACACCATAATAATTAATTTTAACATCCTTAGATTTATTTAAACCAATATATGCAGTTCTAGGATCATCTCCATTAGTTACAATAACACCATGATTCATATCTTTAGAAAGTAATGTTTTAGCTTCAACATATTTATCAAATGGATTTTTAACACCTGCAACTTGAGAATGTTCACGTGAAATAGTAGTGTAGACAACACCAATAGGTTCAACTAATCGTTGAATAGTATCAGGAATTCCATGTTGAATATCCCTAATTCCATATTCAAAAATACCAATATCTCCTTTACCTTGTAAAATTCCTGTTGTTATAGCTGTAATAGTATTACTTTCAAAGCTTCTTCTAATATCAAATTCTTTTGAAAAAAGATTAATTATTAAAGTAGTGGTTGTTGTTTTACCATTAGTACCAGTAATTAATATTGAGCCAATATCTACTTCTTTAGCTAATCTATTTAAAGCATCTTGTCCAGCTATTTTTAAAAATACAATTCCTGGAAATGATGTTCCTGCTCCAGGACCTAATTTAGAAACAGGACCTGCAACTTTACTTGCAACTTTAGCTAAATTATAACGCAATTTATCACCATAAATATGTTAGTTATTATATATATTTAAATATAAAGTTTATTTTAAAACTTTTCCATAATTTTTACATAAATCTATGACTTTATCGATACCTTTAATTTTATTAATCCATTTAACTGGAATATCATCATATCCATAAAACAAACCAGCAATTCCACCAGAAATAGCTCCAACAGTATCAGTATCACTACCTAAATTAACTGCACCTAAAACAGCCTCTTTATAGCTATTTGTATTTCCTAAAATATAGATAACAGCCTCTAAAGTAGATAAAACATAACCTGAACTTTTAATAGTATCAATATCATCATCAAAAATAGAACCATCTAATATTCTTTTAAATTTTTTTATTTCATTAGAATCCTTATAATAATCTTTAATTTTATCACTAGCTATTGAAACATGTTCTTTAATTGATTTATCATTATCATTTAAAATAGATTTAGCAAACTCAACATAAAAAACACAAGCCAACTTAGATCTAGGATGTCCATGAGTTAGCCCAGAGACATTTTCAATTGTCTTATAATCAATATCCTTAATAAAAGCCAATGGTAAAATACGCATTAAACTACCATTACCATTATCACGATCTCCTAAAAGACCACAATCAAATACATTTGCCCCTTTCATATAATTATACAATGCAACAGATGTAGTATTTCCAATATCAAAAGTATTATCATATTGAGTGTATTTACTATTCTGCCACCATTCTATAAACTCATTCATAATATCTTCATAAACAATTTCACCATTATTATTTACAATACTTGCCATAGTAGCTAATGTCATTGAAGAATCATCAGAAAAAGTTCCTGGAGGCATATTATAGGTCCCATAACCAATCATATCAGTTACAGGTTTTTTTAAAAGTTCGTCCCTTTGAGAAAACTCAACAGGAACACCTAAAGCATCAGCTACAACAAAACCAACTATCCCATCTTTAACTTTCATAGATATTAATAAGATTATTATAATATATAAATAAATAATACACTTTTAAAAACAAGACGATTATTTCTTAGGTAACCAATTTTTATTACGTTTTTTATAAATGATTAAAGGAACTAAAACAATTATTATTGTACTTATTAACATTATCAAAATATA
>JABUVA010000059.1:5340-6868 GCA_021442885.1 Methanobrevibacter sp.
AGCAGTGAACCCCCATTTTTGACCAAAAGCTTCTTTAACCCATTTATAAACACCACCACCCTCAGACCATCCAGTAGCTAGTTCTGCAGATGTTAAGGATATTGGAATTAAAAATAAAACAATAGCAAATATAGTAAGTGTTACTAATTTCCATTGATTAAGGGCCATTGTTGGAAAGTTACGAATACTAGTTAATGATGCTAGACTAAGACAAATAAAACCTAAAAGACTAATTTTATAAACATTTTTAGTACTTTTATTCAAACAATCACCTTAAAATATAAACTTTACTAAATAATCATTATTATTAATATTAAAAAAGATAGCTATCTAATATTATGATTTTCAGGTAACCAACTTTTATTACGTTTTTTGTGAATAATTAAAGGAATTAAAACAATAATTATTGTACTTACTAACATTACCACAACGTATTCTAAGTAAGTAAAACCAAAATCTGTAATTTGACTTGGTGGTATAACACCTAAATTAAATAAAAATAGCATAGATATAATACTCCATGCTGCAAATATCCAAAGACCGATTTTACCACCAGGGATTTTAAATGCCCTTTTAACATTTGGTTGAGAATATCTAAGTTTAATTAAAGAAAGATAAATTAATATAGTCATTACAATAGCAACAAGAGTTGCAAGTGATATTAACATCCAAAATGAACCATTAACATCTCCTGGAAGAATAACATAAACTACACCCCAAAATGTTACAACAATAGCTTGTAAAATCATCATATTAACAGGCATTCCATGTTCATTAGTCTTCTGAAAAATTGGAGGTAAATTACCATCCTTAGCAGATACAACTAAACCTCTAACAGGCCCTAAAATCCATGCAGAAATTTGACCAATAGCCCCAATAGAAATTAATAGGGCAATAATAGCTGTTAAAATTCCAGCTCCAAACATAACTTCAAAAGTCTGCATCACTCCACCTAACATATTTAAACTATCTGCAGGAACAAGTGCACTAATAATTAAAGAACAATTTACTGGTAGAATAATAAGAATTAAACTAACAACAAAAATTGAAATTGGATAATTCCTTTTAACATTTTTAATATCGACTAAATGAAATGACGTCACCTCTATTCCTGTAAACATAAATACAAAAGTGATTAAAAGTACTAAATTATCAGGACTGGAAAAATCCGGAATAAAATCAGCTAGTGTTGGATGTAGATTTAACAATATAGGATGACCACTACCTACTAACCATAAACCACCACCAATTAACAATATACAAGGAATAAAAACACCGATAACAACAAATAATGAATTTGATCTAGTATAAACCTTCATTCCTTTAAAATTAATAAATGTAAATACCCAACACACAATTACAACCACTACAAATTGATATAACTTGTTATCTTGAAGAGTAGGATCAAACAAATAAGAAAAAGAAGCTGCTAAAAATGTTAAAACTCCAATAAAACCAATAGTCATCATAAACCATTGAAGCCAAACAGCAGTAAAACCCCATTTCTCACCAAAAGCTTCTTTAACCC
>JABUVA010000059.1:8790-11259 GCA_021442885.1 Methanobrevibacter sp.
ATATGAAAAATGCACTTAATAAAACTTTCCATCAAAAAACTCTTAAGTTTCTAGCAGTGCTAAAAAAAAGATTGCTAAATCTTTAAGGATTTTTGAATTTATACACCATATATTCTAACACTGAAAAAAAGTATAATAATTAGTTTTTTAATTTTATAATTAAAAAACTTTTAATATTTGTTTCTATGAGAATATGTGGACAAAATTAATGTTAGGCACTTTTTAAATTATGTTCCTACTTTAGTAAAAACACCATCGATATATTTACCATCCCAATGACAATCTTTAAATGTAATACTTCCACTTTTAGAGGCGCATAATACGCTTCCCTCAGAACTACCATATTTAAACCATGCTATTAATCCTCCGATTATAGCTAAGCCCACTCCTATAAGCAATGCAAATAAAGCAGCATACCCTGTTACAGCCAAAGCAACAACTTCAACAATCGCTTCAATACAAGCACCTTTAATTATACCAATGACAGCACCAAATAGCGCACCTCCTGCAAAACAATCTAATGCTACATCCTTTACTTTAGATGTATAAGTATTATTGTAAAAATTGGATTTTTCCACTATGCCTTTACAGTTATCACTACTATAAATTACTCCTCCTTGATTAGCTGCATTAATGTTGAAAGTGCAATTATTAACATGTAAATTACAATATTTATCCATAAATATTGCACCTCCTTTATCTTTAGCTATATTTAAAGAAAATGCTGATTCTTCTATGTTTAAATCTGTATTTTTAGCACAGTAGACTGCACCACCTTTATCTGCTTGATTACTTATAAAAATACTGTTACTTATAGATAAATGACTATTGTCACATACATAGACTGCACCACCTTGGTTATTAGCTTTATTATTATTGAAACAACAATTATCAATAGTTATTTCACAATTATTTTGTGCATATATTGCACCACCATTCTCTCCTTGACCTTTAATGAAATTTATATTCGTAAATGATGCAGAAACTCCACTATTAATTTTAAATATGCTACATTTACTATTACCCTCTATTGTAGCAATTATATTAGAGTTTTCTTTAGAAGCGCCATTAATATTAATATTTTTATTAATTTGGATAGATTCTCCTCCTAAATATTGATAATAAGATTCACCATTTAAATATAATATGTCTCCATTATTAGTATTATCTACTTTTTTTTGTAATTCTGTAAAACTTTGAGTATCAACAGCTGATACTGCAGACAATGATATTGCATATAAAAACAATATTAAGGTCAATAATAAAATAATTTTATTTGAATTCATAACTTGTTCACTTTTCAAATGTTTTATTGGTTTGAAATAATTGATATTAGGATTATTAATATAACAAAAATATTTTTCATTATTAAATCCTATTTAACTCTATTTTAAAAAGACTATTTAAATGTTACTATTTTGTGAAATAAAATTCCTATTATGTGAAATAAAAATTAGTTATGAAACAAAATTGTAAAAAAAATGTTCATAAAAAATGAATAAAAATTAAAAATAATGTTAATTATTGATAAAAAAAGAACGATTATCTAATATTATGATTTTCAGGTAACCACCTTTCATCACGTTTTCTATAAATGATTAAAGGAATTAAAACAATTATTATTGTACTTACTAACATCAATAATATATACTGGATATTCGTAAGACCAAAATCTGTAATTTGACTTGGTGGGAGTATGCCTAAAATAAATAAGAATATCATAGCAACAAAACCCCAACCTGCAACTAACCAAACACCAAACTTACCACCAGGAATTTTAAACGCCCTTTCAACATTTGGTTGTGAATATCTAAGCTTAATCAAAGCAGCATACATTAATAAACCCATGACAATATAAACAAGAATTGATAATGAAAGTAACATCCAAAATGAACCATTAACCCCACCTGGAAGAATAACATAAATTACACCCCAAAATGTTACAACAAAAGCTTGCAAAATCATCATATTAACAGGCATTCCTTCATCATTAGTCTTCTGTAAAACCGGAGGCAAATTACCATCCTTAGCAGAAACAATTAAACCCCTAACAGGACCTAAAATCCATGCAGAAATCTGACCAATAGGCCCAATACAAGTTAATAAAGCAATAAATGATGTTAAAATCCCCACACCAAATATAACTTCAAAACATTGCATCACACCACCAACCATATTTAAACTAGATTCACTAACAAATAAACTAATAATTAAAGAACAAAATCCAGGTACAAAAATAAGTACTAAACTAACAACAAAAAGTGAAATAGGATAATTTCTTTTAACATTCCTAATATCAACTAAATGAAAAGCAGTCATCTCTATTCCAGAAAATATAACTACAAATGTAAGTATAAGTGATAAATTTTTAAGATTAGAAAAATCAGGAATAACATCACTAAAAGTAGGAGGCAAGTTAAGAAATACTGGATGGCCAGTACCTATTAACCATAATCCAACACAAATTAA
>JABUVA010000059.1:11493-13021 GCA_021442885.1 Methanobrevibacter sp.
AGCAGTGAACCCCCATTTTTGACCAAAAGCTTCTTTAACCCATTTATAAACACCACCACCCTCAGACCATCCAGTAGCTAGTTCTGCAGATGTTAAGGATATTGGAATTAAAAATAAAACAATAGCAAATATAGTAAGTGTTACTAATTTCCATTGATTAAGGGCCATTGTTGGAAAGTTACGAATACTAGTTAATGATGCTAGACTAAGACAAATAAAACCTAAAAGACTAATTTTATAAACATTTTTAGTACTTTTATTCAAACAATCACCTTAAAATATAAACTTTACTAAATAATCATTATTATTAATATTAAAAAAGATAGCTATCTAATATTATGATTTTCAGGTAACCAACTTTTATTACGTTTTTTGTGAATAATTAAAGGAATTAAAACAATAATTATTGTACTTACTAACATTACCACAACGTATTCTAAGTAAGTAAAACCAAAATCTGTAATTTGACTTGGTGGTATAACACCTAAATTAAATAAAAATAGCATAGATATAATACTCCATGCTGCAAATATCCAAAGACCGATTTTACCACCAGGGATTTTAAATGCCCTTTTAACATTTGGTTGAGAATATCTAAGTTTAATTAAAGAAAGATAAATTAATATAGTCATTACAATAGCAACAAGAGTTGCAAGTGATATTAACATCCAAAATGAACCATTAACATCTCCTGGAAGAATAACATAAACTACACCCCAAAATGTTACAACAATAGCTTGTAAAATCATCATATTAACAGGCATTCCATGTTCATTAGTCTTCTGAAAAATTGGAGGTAAATTACCATCCTTAGCAGATACAACTAAACCTCTAACAGGCCCTAAAATCCATGCAGAAATTTGACCAATAGCCCCAATAGAAATTAATAGGGCAATAATAGCTGTTAAAATTCCAGCTCCAAACATAACTTCAAAAGTCTGCATCACTCCACCTAACATATTTAAACTATCTGCAGGAACAAGTGCACTAATAATTAAAGAACAATTTACTGGTAGAATAATAAGAATTAAACTAACAACAAAAATTGAAATTGGATAATTCCTTTTAACATTTTTAATATCGACTAAATGAAATGACGTCACCTCTATTCCTGTAAACATAAATACAAAAGTGATTAAAAGTACTAAATTATCAGGACTGGAAAAATCCGGAATAAAATCAGCTAGTGTTGGATGTAGATTTAACAATATAGGATGACCACTACCTACTAACCATAAACCACCACCAATTAACAATATACAAGGAATAAAAACACCGATAACAACAAATAATGAATTTGATCTAGTATAAACCTTCATTCCTTTAAAATTAATAAATGTAAATACCCAACACACAATTACAACCACTACAAATTGATATAACTTGTTATCTTGAAGAGTAGGATCAAACAAATAAGAAAAAGAAGCTGCTAAAAATGTTAAAACTCCAATAAAACCAATAGTCATCATAAACCATTGAAGCCAAACAGCAGTAAAACCCCATTTCTCACCAAAAGCTTCTTTAACCC
>JABUVA010000005.1:0-14780 GCA_021442885.1 Methanobrevibacter sp.
TAATGTAATTTAAATAATTTAAACTAAAAACAATTCCATATTATAAGTTCAATATATTTGTATTAAAAATATGATATAATTAAACTTCTTCAAAATCCGTCGTGTTTGAACAATATAGTAATAACAATAGCTATGAGGACTATTTTCCGAATAATATTTTAGAATCTAGTTAAATACAAATTAAGAATTTTAAATGTAATAGAATGAGTATTCTTAATAAAATTAGGATTTTTCAATAGCTATGTTAAATATGTGTTTAACAGTCAATATTTAATCATATAAATTTATTAAATACTTCCAATATATTATTTATTAATTATATAGAACTGGTAGAGATTATGTTAACGTCTGTACAAAAAGAAATTCTACAAAATTTAATTAACTTATATAAATCATCAGAAGGTAAGTCTATTAAAGGAGAAGACATAGCTGAAGTTATGAATAGAAATCCTGGAACTATTAGAAACCAAATGCAATCTTTAAGGAGTTTAGGTTTAGTTAAAGGTGTTCCTGGACCTCATGGTGGATATAAACCTACTGTTGAAGCATATCATTCTTTACATATTTCTGTTTCTGATAAGGACTCTGAAGTTCCATTATATATTGGAGAAAAACAATTAGAAGGTGTATCTGTTGCTAGAATAGAATTTACTAGTGTTCCACAACCTACTGAATGTGAGGCTGCTATTAAAGTTCTTGGAAATATTAAGGATATTAATCTTGGAGACATTGTTCGTATAGGTCCAACTCCTGTTAACAACTTAGGATTAATGGGTAAAATCGTTGGTAGAGATGATATGGACAATATTTTACTTGTTGATGCTAAAACTATTCGTAGTATTCCTAAAACTTCTATTGTTGATATTGCAAGTAAAAATGTTATTTTTCTAAATGTTAATAATAATTTAAAAGAAGCTTCTGAAATATTATCAAATAATTCCATTGATGGTGCACCTGTTATTGAAGATGATGAAGTTGTTGGAATGTTTACAGTAACGGACATTGTTAATGCAATAGCTAATGATAAACATGATTTGGCTATTGGGGATTTAATGAGTAAAGATGTTGTTACTGTTAGTAAAGATATTAAAATAGCTAATGCTATTGATATAATGTTTAAAAAAGAGCTTGGAAGATTAATAGTAACTGAAGATAATGGAGATGTTTTAGGGATTGTCACAAGAACTGATCTTATTGAATCTATAACAAACCTTGAACAATTCCCTATAATAACTAAAAAAGATTAATATAAGTGATTTAATGAAAGTTGACCAAATTGATGTTAAGGCTGATATGAAAGTTTATGAGCTAATAGAACAATTTGAGGGTTCTGGAGTTTTAGGTGCTGGTAGAGTAGCTAGGGCTTGTGATTTACTTGCTAAAATGATTGAAGATGATGATACTAATGTTTTTATGAGTCTTGGTGGACCTTTAGTTCCAGGTGGTCTTCGTAATATCTTTGCTGATATGATAAAAAACCATCATGTTGATTTAATTGTAGCTAGTGGTGCTAATATCACTCATGATCTTTTAGAAAGTTTTGGAGGAAGACATTATAAGGATAAGGGGTCTAATGATGAGGAATTAAATGCACAGGGTATTGGTAGAATAGGGGATGTTTTTACTTCTTCTAGTGATTTTGAAGTTTTTGAAAAGAAAATTATTGAGATTTTTGAAGATATTGCTTCTCGTAAGCCCACTATTTCTATTCAGGAGTTATTGTATGAGGTTGGTCTTCAAATTGATGATGAAAATTCTATATTAGCCAATGCTGCCCGTGAAAATGTTCCTATTTTTGCTCCAGGATTAATTGATAGTATGTTTGGACTTCAATTGTGGATGTTTAGCCAAGATCATGATTTTACTGTTGATGCAGTTGCAGATATGCATTATTTATCTGATATTGTTTTTAATAGTGAGAAAGTTGGTGGAATCCTTTTAGGAGGAGGTCTTACTAAACATTATACATTAGCTTCTAATCTTTTAAAAGGAGGAATTGATTTAGCTATTCAAATTACAATGGATAGGCCTGAAACTGGAAGTTTAAGTGGTGCTCCATTAGAGGAAGCTAAATCTTGGTCTAAAGCAAAATGTGGTTCTGATTTAGCTACAGTAATTGGTGATGTCACTGTTATATTTCCATTGATTTTAGCTGGAGCTTTAGATAAGATTAACAGTGATTAAATGTCTTTTGAAGTTTTAGCAGTGCTTTTTGTATTATCTGGATTTTTCATGAAGTTTTCAGATGATGCTTATGATGTTAGTAATAATAAGTTTCTTGCTTCTATTTTTGGAATTATTTGTGGTGTTGTAACTGGAATAGCTACTATTTTAAGTGGTGATGCTGCTTGTATTTTTATTGGGATTTTAGTTGGTAATCTATTAGCTTTTAAGATTGATGGTATTCATCATATTATTACTTTAGTTGTTTTTTTAGTTATAGCTTTAATTTTAGGAATCCCAGGTTTTAGTATTATTGCTTTAGTATTTTGTATTGTTTCTGCTTTTGTTGATGAGGTAGGTCATGATTTTATTTCTAAAAAAAGTAGTAATAAGGTTGTAAATCTGTTTTTTGAATATAGATTTACTATGAAAGTTGTTATTTTATTATTAGCTATTTTCCAAATTTTTAGCTTTTGGATTTTTATTTGTTTTATATTATTTGAATTAGCTTATTTATTTGGTGAATTTGCTTATCAAAAGATTATTTAGATTTTTTTAATAAAATCTTCTAATGCTTTTCTAGGGTCATCTGATTGATAGATTGATCTTCCAATTATAACACTATTTGCATATTTGAGGGTTTCTTTTATTTCTCCACCTTGTTTTCCAACACCTGGAGATATTATGTATGCATCATCACCTACGATTTCTCTTATGTCTTTAAGTCTATTTGTTCTTGTTGCTGGTGCTACATAATTTTTTATTCCCATATCCACTCCCATTTTAGCTATTTCATCTGCATTACTTTGTAGGAATTTTTTAGCTCCTGGGTGTGACATTTCTGTTAATAGGAATATTTCACAACCATAGTCTTCTGATACTTCTTTACATGCTCCTACACTGTCGGATCCTACAAATCCATGACAGATTATTCCATCTGCTCCTTTGTTAAATGTTTCTTGGCATATTTTTTCATTGGTTGCTGGTATGTCTGCTACTTTAAAATCACAGATTATTTTATATCCAAAATTTTCTTTTAATGTTTGAATTATTTCTAATCCTCCAGCTAGTGCTAGTGGGTATCCAATTTTTATTGTGTCTAATTGGGGTGTGAGTTTTTCACATATATCTAGTGCTTCTATTCCATTCATCACATCTAATGCAAGGATTATGTTGTTTTTTACTTTCATATTATCTCCTCATTATTTTTTCTTATATTTTTATTGTTTATAATGTTTACTAATAGAAACATTTATATGTAAGTTAAGTTAATTTAATATTATGTCAAGTAAACTTTATTTCAATTAAAATAATTTTTATTAATTTTTAAAATTATTAAATTGGACTTGATAAATGGGAGGTATTTAGATGCATATTATGGAAGGATTTTTACCACCAATTTGGTGTGCTTTTTGGTATATTATATCAATAATAGTAGTTATTTATGGAATCTACCAAATTAAAAAAATAGCAAATGATATTCCAGAATCTAAAGCATTACTTGCAGTAAGTGGAGCATTTATGTTTATTTTATCATCATTAAAACTACCATCAGTAACAGGTAGTTGTTCTCATCCAACAGGTAATGGATTAGGAGCTGCAATATTTGGACCAGCTGTCACTTCAGTCCTAGCAACAATTGTTCTTCTTTTCCAAGCAATATTATTAGCTCATGGAGGATTAACAACATTAGGAGCAAATATTTTTTCAATGGGTATTGTAGGTCCTTTTATAGCTTGGGTTGTTTATAAAGGATTAATAAAATATAATGTTTCATCAACAATAGCTATATTTTTCGCTGCATTTTTCGGTGATCTTTTAACATATGTTGTTACAGCATTACAATTGTCTTTAGCTTTTCCTTTACCTACATTTGGACAAGCATTTACAAATTTCTTAATAATATTTGCTATAACACAAATTCCACTAGCTATTGCTGAAGGTATATTAACTGTAATTATATGGGATAGATTAAAAGTTTATAAACCAAAACTTTTAGATAGACTTCAATTATTAAGTAAAAAAGAAGAGATAGAGGTAGATGGTTAAAATGGATAATAAAACGATTGTAATTCTTCTTATTATAGTAATTATTATTGTTATTTTGCCTTTTGCACTTCATAATGGTAAAGGAGAAGATGAAGGATATTTTGGTGGATCAGATGACTCTGCAAGTGAAATAATAGAAACAAGTGGATTTCAACCATGGTTTTCATCTATATGGGAACCACCAAGTGCCGAAATTGAAAGTTTAGTATTTGCTGTACAGGCAGCTATCGGTGCTTTAATTATAGGATTCATTTTTGGCTATTGGAGGGGACAATCTAAAAAAGATTGATAAACTTTCCTTTACTTTTTTTTAAAATATACTTCAATTAACTTTATTAATTGTAAAGTAAAATATAATAAATGGGGGATAACAATGAATTTTAATATGGATTATATTGCACACAACAATAGATTATCATCAATTAATACATCATACAAAGTATTTGTATCTATTATTGTAATGTTAATAACACTTGCTTTAAATAATCTTTACTTAGATGTAATAGTTTTTGTATTAATGGCATTTTTAATAATTCTAGTAGCTAAAATATCAGTTAAAGACTACTTAAAGTTTATAACAATTCCATTTATCTTCACAGTTATCACATCAATATATTTAATTTTATTTACAGGAACTGGAGAAGTAATATATAACACTGGTTTTTTTGGAATTGTAATTACTAATAATTCCTTAAACTTAGGTATTTACACTTTTGCAAGAGTATTTGCTTGTTTTTCATGTTTAGGATTTTTAGCACTTACAACACCAATAGCAGAAATATTGCATTTTTTAGGTGATCTTAAAGTTCCTAAAATCCTATTAGAAATAGCTCTATTAATGTATAATACAATATTCATATTTTTAGAAGAATTAAATACAATGAGAAATGCTCAAGAGACAAGACTAGGATATAACGGTTCAAAATCAACATACAGATCACTAGGTTCACTATTTTCTAATCTATTTCTAAAATCACTAGATAAAAGTGAAAAATTACAATGTGCACTTGATTCAAGATGCTATTCAGGTGAAATGCCAAGATATAAACCATCAAAAAATAATATAAATACTAATTCTAATTATTATTCAAATAAAACAAAATTTTCCAGACCATCTAAATAGTGGGGAATCAACTGTGCTAGAAGCAAGAAACATTTTCTATTCATACGGTGATGGAACAAAAGCTCTAAATAATATTAATCTGAAAATAGATAAAGGAGAAATAGTTGCATTACTTGGAAAAAATGGAGCTGGAAAATCAACATTATTCTTACATTTTAATGGAATATTAATCCCAGACAAAGGTGAAATATTAATTGATGGTGAAAAACTTCAATATGATAAAAAATCACTACTTAAATTTAGACAAAAAGTAGGAATTGTATTTCAAAATCCAGATGATCAAATATTTGCACCAACAGTTGAAGAAGATGTTGCTTTTGGGCCTTTAAACTTAAAATTACCTATGGATGAAGTTGAAAGAAGAGTAACTGAATCATTAAGAAGAGTAGGGATGTCAGGATTTGAAAAAAAAGCACCTCATTATTTAAGTGGAGGTCAAAAGAAAAGAGTAGCTATTGCAGGAATACTAGCTATGAAACCTGAAATCATGATATTAGATGAACCAACAGCAGGACTTGACCCATTAGGTGCATCAAAAATTATAAATCTACTTCAAGAATTAAATGATGAAGGTATTACAGTAATATTATCAACTCATGATGTTGATTTAGTGCAAGAATATGTAAATAAGGTTTTTGTAATAAATGATGGAGAAATAATAGGTCAGGGAAAACCTAAAGATGTTTTCTCAGATAAAGAACTTTTAAATAAAGCACATTTAAGATTACCATTAATTGCTCAATTATTTGAAAGATTAGAAAAGAATAATATAATATCCAATAAAAACAACAATTACCCCCTAACTATTGATGATGCATATATGGAAATAGCAAAATTATTAAAATAATTATATATACATTTAATAATATAATTAATAGTAATAGGTGAAAAAATAATGAGAATTGGAATTTGTGATACAACATTTGCCCGTTTTGATATGGGTGCTGCAGCTATTGATGAGTTAAAAAAGAATGCTACAGACCTAAAAATTATTAGAAAAACCGTTCCAGGAATAAAAGATTTACCAGTTACTGCTAAAATTCTCATTGAACAAGAAAACTGTGAAATTGTAATGGCTTTAGGAATGCCAGGACCAATGGAAAAAGATAAAGTATGTGCAAATCAAGCTTCAACTGGTTTAATAAATGCTCAACTAATGACTAATACACATATACTAGAAGTATTTGTTCATGAAGATGAGGAAGAAGACGCTGAAGAACTTAAAAAATTAGCTGAAACAAGAGCTCGTGAACATGCTCAAAACCTTATAAAAATGATGTTTCATAGAAAAGGTTTATCAAGAGAAGCTGGAATGGGTATTCGTGAAGGAAAAGAAAATGTAGGGCCATTATAAAATTTTTTGGTGTTTAAATGGGACAACAAGAAGAATTTGTCATGTCTGATGAGGATAAAAAGGATACATTTATTGTTATTCCGGCATATAATGAAGAAGATAGAGTCCAACCAGTTGTTGAAGATATAGCTAAAAAAGGATTTAGAATGGTTGTTGTAAATGATGGATCAACAGATAAAACCTTAGAACAACTTAAAGAATCTCAAAAGAAATATCCTGAAAATATTTTTGTTTTAGACCATATTATTAATCAGGGAATGGGTGCAGCTATTGGTACTGGTTTAGATGCTGCTTTAAAGCACAACCCAAAATATATTGTTAATATTGATGCTGATGGTCAACATGATATAAATGACATTGACAGGGTTTGCGAACCATTAGTTAAGGGAAAAGCAGAGGCGGTTTTAGGTGTTCGCCCTTATGAAGATATGCCTTTCACTAAGAATTTTGCAAATTCTCTTATGAATCTTCTTACAAGAACGTTATATGGTGTTAAAGTTAGTGATTCCCAAACAGGTTTTAGAGCAGTTTCTGTTGAAACATTAGAAAAGATTGATGTGGATGTTCAAGGTTATATTGTTGCTTCTGAGTTTTTAAGGCAATTTAAAAAGAAAAATATTAATGTTGATGAAGTTACAATTACAACTATATACACTCCTGAAACTCAAGCTAAAGGAACTAATCTTTTTGTAGGTATTAAAATTATGTTTACTATGATTAAACAATTATTATTTGAATAAGGTGATTTAATATGATGATTTATCCGGTAATTTTTTCTTTAATTGCATTAATAGCTATTATTTACATATATCAAAAAGTTTATAATAAAAAATTTTCTTCTAATTATATAATATGGATTATTATTTGGCTATTAGTAATTATCTTTGCATTTGTACCAGAATTAAGTAGTCCTATAGCTAATTTCTTTGGTATATCAAGAGGTCTTGATTTTCTTCTTATTGTAGCTATTCTTTTGATATTTTATTTAATTTTCAAACTTTATATGAAAATAGACAAACTACAACAAGATGTTACTCAAATTGTTCGTAAAATTGCATTAGATAATGAAATTTCTGATAAAGATAATGATGATGAAGATTAATCAAATCATTATTTTTAAACTTTATTTTTCTTATATCAACTTTATTCAAATTTTTATGAGGTATTATAATAATGATATATTTTAGAGGGTGTACTGCAAGAGAAAGAGAAACAACAATAGCAGATGCAACCGAGAAATTATTAAAATTAGCTAATATTGATTATATTACATTAGATGATGAGGCTTGTTGTGGATCTTTTTTACTTAGAACAGGTTTTGAAAAAGAAGCATCAGAACAAATAGAAAAAAATAAAACAATATTTGAAAATGAAAAAATCTTAACTTCCTGTGCTGGATGTTATAAAACATTTAAACAGGATTATGATAATATCGATGTAATACATATATCAATGCTTTTAAGAGATTTAATTAATGATAATAAGATTTCATTGGATAAAATTGATTTTAATGTTACATATCATGATGCTTGTCATTTAGCAAGGCATTGCAATGAATTTGATGCACCTCGTGATGTAATTAAATCAGTAGCAAATCTTGTTGAGATGGATAATAATAAGGAAAATAGCTTATGTTGTGGAGCTGGAGGTGGTGTAAAATCTGCCTATCCTGAATTATCACATGAAGTTTCAAAAGCTAGAATAAAACAAGCAAAAGATAGTGGAGCAGATTTATTAATTACAGCATGTCCATTCTGTAAACTAAATCTTAAAAATCAAGGAATAACTGTTTTAGATTTAACTGAATTTATAATTGGTGATTTTAATGAATGAAAGAGAACTGGAAACAATGAGAAAATCTTTCTCTACTGTTAAAAATAGATCATCATCAATTAAATCATCTCCACAAGTAGTAAAATTACAGGAAAGAGTAAAAAAAATTAAGGAAAATGCTTTAAAAAACAATGAAAAACTTGTTAAACAAGCAAAAGAATCTTTTAAAAGAAATGGTATTGAATTTTATGATGCAAAAACAAGTTTAGATGCTCAAAATATTATCTTAGATTTAATTAAAGATGTTGATTCCAATATAATTTCTAAATCTAAATCAAATACATTAGGTGAAATTAAATCTAAAGAATTTCTAAAAGATAATGGATATGAAGTTGTAGAAACTGACTTAGGAGATAGGATACTTCAACTTAAAAAAACAGACAATAAACCAGTTCATCCAACTGGGCCAGCATCTCACTTAAACATTGCAGAAATTACAGAGATTGTTAATGACTATTTAGATGAAGATGTAAATCCAGTTGCAAGAGAAATCATGGAAGTTGTAAAAAAAGATGTATTAAATATTTTAAAAGATTCAAAAATAGGTATTAGTGGATCAAATGCTGTAGCTAGTGAAGAAGGAGCTTTACTATTTGTCCATAATGAAGGCAATATTTCATTAGTTACATTAATGGACTTACATATTGTAGTTGTTGGTATTGATAAGTTTGTAGAATGTTTAGAAGATGCTGTTTCTATTGCAAAACTTGAAACTGTTTATGCTACTGGAAATTATGTTACCTCATATATGAACATAGTCTCTGGACCTTCAAAAACAGCAGATATTGAGAAAAAACTTCTTAAAAATATGTATGGTGCTGAAAGAGTTGCTGTAATTATTCTAGATAATGGTAGAAGTAAAGCAAATCAAGAATGTTTACAATGTATTGGTTGTGGAAACTGTATTGTTCATTGCCCTATATATAATGCCATTGGTAATGAATTTGGTTTTAATAATTATTTAGGTGGTCGTGGAGTAGCTATGAGTAAATTTATTGAAGATGATGAAGTTTGTTATTCATCAGGTCTTTATATGTGTACTCTATGTGGTTTATGTACATTAAACTGCCCAATGTCAATTGAAACCAATGAAATTATTGAAATGATTAGAAAGGACTCTCATAAAAAAGGATTTTATCCAAAGATTCATAGGAAAATTAGTAAAAACATTCATAATAATGATTCTCCATATTAACCATCACTAATTAATGTTTTTTTTTTAAAATTTAGAGTTTTGGCAGAAATTATTTAATTTTGAACATTTTTCATTTACTTCTTTTTAAAATAGTATATTTTTAAGTTTGTGATATGAAGTTATTGTAATAATAACCGAATATAAATCCATATACTATAATTAATTATATGATTGTTATATTTAATAAAAATAGATTTTAATAAGATTTTGTATGAATATCATATGATAAAATTTATTATCATGAAATTGTAACTATTATCTGATGAACTAATTCAAGTATATTTATAAAAAAATAAGGTAAAACTATAAATTTAATTTACTACTTTTTATTAAATTAAACATTATTCAATAAAAATGATAAAATTAGTTAAAATGAACATTATTTAAACATAGATAGTTTTTGCCAAAACTCTCAAATAAGAAAATAATAAAAAATATGGTAACGACAACACTAAAAACAGATAATATATAAATAATCAGATAACATATATAATAACTGAAAAAACAATATAAAGGTTGATAATAATGGAAGCAACAGCAACAAGCAAAATATATAAAAACTATCAAACAGCTATACCCAAAGAAATAAGAAAACATATAAAAGACCTAGACTTAAATAAAACTATTCTTGACTGGTCAATAGATGACAAAGGAATTATAACAATAAAACCTAGAAGAAAAAGAACAGCAAAAGACCTAAAAGGAATGATTAAACTAGATCATAAAACAGACTCAGTACAATTAAAAAAGGAGCTTTATTTATATGACTAAATATTTTTTAGATACATCCTTTATAATAGGTTATACATTAGAAACAGACACTAATTACATAAAAGCAAGTAAACATGAGAATATTTTATTAAATGAAGAATGTTATATAAACAATAGTGTTTTAAATGAATGTATGACCTTAATATATTATAAAACAAACAGTATAAAAGCAGCAAATGAATTATTTTTAAATATGATTGATATATTTATTATATTAAATGAATATGAAATAAAAAATTATTCTATTAAAGCATTAGATTTATTTAATAAAACAAATGGTAAATTAGGTTTTGTTGATGCTGGAATAATTAAAACAATGGAGCATTACAATATTAAAAAGCTTTTAACATTCGATAAAGAATTTAAAAAAATTCCAAATATTGAAACAATTTAAAAAATAGTTTTTTGTTATGTTAGAGTGGCTCTAAAAAATTTACTGTTTTATCTAATTTTTATTAATTTAATTTTCCATAAAATTCATAGAACATATTTTATTCTTTAGATTTTTATACAATACATCATTATGAACCTATGTATCAGTTTTAAATTATATATCAATAGACTTCTCAAATGTCACTGATAGTGGTGTTAAATTAAAATAGTAAAAAGCATTAAAAGACATATTGTATTATACAATATTCAAATTATATATTCTTCATCAATAAACTAGCTATGTTTTTAAAAATAATAAATATTATTAATAAAGAAAAACTAATATACTATATTATAAATTAATGTTTATATATTTTAAATATACTTGGAGGAAATACATGCTTCTATTAATAAGTCCAATAAATCATGAAGAGGCTCTAGAATCTATTAAAGGTGGAGCAGACATTGTTGATGTAAAAAATCCTAAAGAGGGGTCTTTAGGTGCTAATTTTCCATGGGTTATAAAAGAAATAAGGGAACTAACTCCTGAAGATAAATTAGTAAGTGCTACATTAGGGGATGTTCCTTACAAACCAGGAACTGTTTCTCTTGCAGCAATGGGAGCTCATGTTTCTGGAGCAGATTACATTAAAGTAGGATTATATGGAACTAAAAACTATAGTGAAGCTGTTGAAGTTATGGAAAATGTTGTTAAAACAGTAAAAGATATTAGTCCTGATACAATTGTAGTGGCTTCAGGTTATGCTGATGCTCATAGGGTTGGTGCTGTTAATCCTATGGAAATTCCAAAAATAGCTAAAGATTCTGGTTGTGATATAGCTATGTTAGATACTGCAGTTAAGGACGGTAAAACATTGTTTGATTTTTTAGACATTGACAAACTTAAAGAATTTGTAGATGAAGCACATGGTTATGGAATTCAAACAGCTCTTGCAGGTTCTGTTAAAAAAGACCAGTTAAAACCATTATATGATATTGGTTGTGATGTAGTTGGTATTAGAGGTGCTGCTTGTGTTGATGGAGATAGAAACTCCGGCCATATTCATCATACTGCAGTAGCTGAGCTTAAAGATTTATGCGATTCATTTAAAAATAATTAATGGTGATAATATGTTTTCAAAGAAAGTACAAGAGGCTCCAGTTGCTTATACTTTTGATGACTTTTTACTTACTCCTAATGCAAGTTATGTTGAGCCTAAAGATGTTAGTACCAAAGTTAAACTATCTAAAGGAATTAATCTTAATATCCCGGTTTTAAGTGCAGCTATGGATACTGTTACTGAAGCTGAACTTGCTATTGCTATGGCTCAAGAAGGTGGTATTGGTGTTATTCACAGAAATATCACTAAAGAAAGGCAAATAGAAGAAGTTAGAAAAGTAAAAGAAGCTGAAGAGATTACTATACGTGATGTTGTAACTATCACTCCTGATTCAACTATTCAAGATGTTCAAGAAAAAATGAACGATGAGTTAATTAGTGGTCTACCAGTTGTTGATGGTGATGAAATTATTGGAATTATATCTAAAAGGGATATAAGGCCATTATTAAAGAGTGGTCATGATAAACGTGTAAAAGAAATAATGACTTCCGATGTTGTAACTATAGAAGAAACTATAACTCCTGAAGAAGCTTTGGACATTGCTTATGAAAATAAGGTTGAAAGACTTCCTGTTTTAAGAGAGGGGAAGCTTGTAGGAATTATTACAATTAAAGATATTTTAAACAGATCCCAATATCCAAATGCAGCACGTGATAAAAATGGAGATTTCTTAGTAGCTGCTGCTTGTGGGCCATTTGATCTTGATAGGGCAATGGCACTTGATGAAGCAGGAGTTGATATTGTTTCTATTGACTGTGCACATGCTCATAATATGAATGCAGTTAAATTTACAGAAACTATTAAAGATAATATTGATGCAGAATTATGTGTTGGTAATATTGCAACTGCAGAAGCTGCTGAAGATTTAATAGCTATGGGTGTAGATGGATTAAAAGTAGGTATTGGACCAGGTTCTATGTGTACTACACGTATTGTTGCAGGTGTAGGTGTACCTCAACTAACAGCTATTTCACAAGTTGCTGATATTGCAAAAGAACATGGTGTTCCAGTAATAGCTGATGGAGGTATTAGATACTCTGGTGATGTTGCAAAAGCTATAGGTGCTGGTGCTGATGCTGTAATGTTAGGTAATTTACTTGCTGCATCTTATGAAGCTCCTGGTGAAGTTGTAGTTATGAATGGAAAACAATATAAAAAGTACCGTGGAATGGGATCTATGGGTGCAATGACTAGTGAAGCTGATGGAGGAGCAGATAGGTACTTCCAAAGTTCTAAAAGCCATATGAAACATACAAAGTATGTTCCTGAAGGAATTGAAGGTGCAGTGCCTTACAAAGGAACTGTTAGTGAGATTTTATTCCAACTTGTTGGTGGTCTTAAATCATCTATGGGTTATTGTGGTGCTAAAGATATAATTGATATGCAAAATAAAGCTAAATTTGTAAGAATTACAAGTAGTGGTATTAAAGAATCACACCCACATGACTTATTAATTACAAATGAAAGTCCAAATTATCCAACTTTAGATTAGTACTGTTTTTTATCTATTTTTGGATATTGGATATAATATGGGTCTTTATAGAAGATCCATTTGATTATTTTTTTTATAAATTTAAGAAAAAGAAATATTAAGGTTCTAATAGACCTTAATAGTTTTTATAATCCTTGTTCGCATAGATCACAGACTCCTAAAACTCCATGTTTACAGGCATCTCTATAGTAGTTACCTCCACTCATTTGGTGGTTTGGTCCTCCTAAAAACTCTCCTGTTTTTTTATCATAAGGTAGTCCATAAGCATCATATATTACTCCAGAATCTTCTTGTTTTGATTCTGATGAAACTACATCTTCAGATATGCTCTCAGTTATGTTTGTTGTATTATTATTTTCAGTAATATTTACAGTTGCATTTACTTGTTCTAATGGTTTGAATGTGTATGCTATTGCTCCTGCAATTATACAACCTGCAATAATAATAGCTATTACAATTATTATTAATTGTTTATTGTTCATATTCATCACATTTAAATTTATTATTATAGTGTTTTTAATAAATAAATATTAATTTCAGTGGGTATTTTCATATGTTGTGATTCTTCCTTTTACTAATTCATCATCCCATTTATTTTCTAAGGCTATATAAACTAGTCCCCAGTCTGGAAGATTTGCACATTCATCAATTACCCAGTTTGAAACTTCATCTCCTGTAAAACGACATATTTCGATATCGTCGAATATTACAAAATTTTGTGGTTGTTTTGTGCAATATATTCTTTCATCTGCAATATTATATATTATGATGAAGTCTGTGTTTTCTGTTGCTTCATAAATAGCTACACTTGCTAAATCTTTTAATCTCTCTTGGAAATCTTTTTTAATTTTTTCAAATAATTCCATAGTTTTCATTACTCCTTTTTTTATACTTGTTATTATTTTGTTTATTATATGTTATTATTATTTTGGTTTTTTAAAAAATATACGAAAAATACAATGATTTTTATAAATAGTTGAAAATACTTTTCTATTGATTAAAATTAAATAGAGATATCTATATATATTTTTATAGTTAAACAACTATTTTAAGATTGATTTATTAATTATAATTAACAATTAGCTATTATTCCATTAATTATATTAACATGACTAAAATTAAAAACTAAATTATAAAAAGTATTTTTAATTTTTAATTAAGAAAAAATCATGTTTATGTTTCATTTAATTTTTCCATAATTCCTTACATATTAGTCTAAATATAACTACTTTTATTTAATATTTAATTCTTAATTAAAGGATTTTTATGATTAGATTTAAATACTAGTAAATAAGAATATAATAACT
>JABUVA010000005.1:15109-18707 GCA_021442885.1 Methanobrevibacter sp.
AAATTTTACTATATTGTCTTTATTTGGATGATTGTTAATATTATTAAACAAGACGATTAATAGAAAATAAAATTTTTTTCCATATAATTTTATCAAAATACTTTAAAAAACCATTAACTTTAAATATACTCATATATAATATTATTATATTAGATAATTTTATGATTATATTTTTTAAATGTAATTTATTTAGTAATTACATTTAATTCATAAATTTAAGATTTATTTTTATCAATGGAGCGAATATAAATGGCAAGAACTAAAAAAGTAGGTATCACAGGCAGATTTGGTGCAAGATACGGAAGAAAAGCTAAAAGAGCTGTTAAGAATATTGAAGAAAATATGAAGAAAGCTCACATTTGTCCAAAATGTGACAGACCTTATGTTAAAAGACAAGCTGCAGGAATTTGGAAATGTAGAAAATGTGGTGCTGTCTTTACTGGCGGTGCTTTTGTACCTCAAACTCCAATGGCAAAAGCTGCAGTACGTAATATTAGAGATGCAACTTCAGGAGGAGAATAATTGTATACCTGTCCTAACTGCGGGTCTGAAGTAGATCCTATTAAATTACGTTTAAGTAATGACAATAAATGTCCTAAATGTAGATATAGGATTCTATTTAAAAATGTACCTGAAGTAACAAGAAATATAAAAGCTAGATAATCTTTTTTATTTTTATATCTTTTTATTAGGTGGCACATGCTAATTTCAACTTCTAGGAAACCTTCACCTAAAACAAGAAAATTTTGTAAGAATTTCGCACATGCAACAGGTTCCACATATATTAATCGTGGAAAAATGAATATGCGTCAACTTCTTGTAAGGTCTATAGAGGAGGATGAAGAAAATGTATGTGTTGTTTTTGAAATTAAAGGAAATCCTAGTAAAATTACATTTTATTCAAATAAAGGAGAAGTTTTGCTTATTATTTTAGTTACTGTATCTTTAACTAATGAAAGATTACATATTCTTCCTAAAGATTTAACTGTTATATCTAAAGTGAAAAAACTTGATATTTTTAGTAAGATCTTTGGATTTGAACTTGTAGATAAAGATAATGAAAATTATATTTTAATTACAAGTGGAAAAGATGATTTTTTAGCAACTATGGAGTTCTATAATAAGTTTGGTGAAAAATCTGAATTTAAAATTAATATTCGAAAAGTTTTAGATGAATAGCTATGTTAGAATCAAGTCCATTGGAAGAAGTAAATAATGAGATAACTATTGAATTTGATAATAATAATCAGGCAAAAATTGTTTATGATTCTATTATTTTAGAACTTAAAACAGCTCCTGATTATAGATCATCAATTAATATGGATTTAAAGGATAATATTATTTCTATTATGATTATTGCTCAAGATGCCACTTCTTTTAGGGCTTCTTTTAATTCTGTAATTAAATGGATAAAATTATCTTTAGAAATCTATAATTTAACATATGAACAATAATTTTTAAATATTAGAATTAACTAAATAAAGTTGATAATTAAATAAGTAGGTGATAAAATGGAAATTCCAGAAAATATTCAACATCAATTAAACCAATTCCAACAATTACAACAACAAGCACAAGCTGTTACTATGCAAATTCAAAATGTTGAAATTCAAGTTCAAGAAACTGAAAAAGCTCTTGAAGAATTAAACAAAACTGATGCTAGTACAGAAGTTTTCAAACAAGCTGGTACTTTACTTATTAAAGTAGATTACGATGAAGCTGTTAGTGATATGGAAGAAAAATTAGAAACTCTTAAATTAAGAAGTCAAACTATGGCTCGTCAAGAAGAAAGAGTTATGAAAAAACTTGAAGAAATGCAAAATTCTATTCAAGCAGCTATGCAAGGAACTTTAGCTCCTGAAGCTGACGAAGATGATGATTAAATCATCTCTTTATTTTTTTTTGATTTTTTATGTCAAAACTCAAAATTCTTAATGATGCAGATTTATTAACAATTTCTGAAGATTTTAGTGATATTTTAACTTCAGAGATTTCTAAACGTGTTTCTATTAAAGATTTAGATGATATTGATTTAGGGATATCTATTAATTATGTGAATAAACAGTTAGATGTTTTTGTTGATGTAGATATTCTTTTTGATGAACTCACTGATATTAGTGAGGATTCTTTAAATCAAGCTATTGATCAAGCTTATGTTCGTCTTGATGAGTATATTGATGAAAAGTTTAGAGATTAATCTTATTCAATTATGATTTATTTATTTTTGAATAATTTTTTTAATACTTTTATACTATTTTTTAATAATTCCTATTGTTTTTATAAATTTTTTACTTATTTTAGGATTTAATTATATTTTGTTTATTTTTTTTCTTAATTTTTAATTATTATATATTCAAGTATAATTTAATTAAATTAAAGTAAAGTAAAGTTTATATACTAGTAAAATAAACATTATAAATAGGGTTTAATATTTTTTTATTAAATTAACCATCCCTTTATCATAAATATTTAAGCTATAATCATATAGCTTACAATCTCTTTTTTTAAAACAAAAATATTATATTCTTAATTATACAATATATCATAAATAGGTAGATTTATATGATAAACAAGGTTCCAGTTTTAGATTTAAAAGATAATGTTGCAGTTAGTGGTCAATCTGGTAATAGAGATACATATGTTCCTTTAAAAAGTGTATTTGCCACTTCATCTGACCCTATTGAAATAGCTAATAACCTAAAACTTAACGGAGCAAAAGAAGTATATGTTGCTGATTTAGACCTAATAGATAGTAATGGACATAATTTACATCAAGTTAAAATGATGAACCATATTCTTCCAGTAATCTTTGATGGAGGAGTTAAAGACCTTGAATCATATAGCTTCTTTTTAGATTATGTTTACAAAGTTATAGTTGCAACAGAAACATTAGAAAGTTTTGATGAACTACAAAGAATTTTTGAAACATTTCCAAAAGAAAGAATTATTATAAGTATAGATATTAAAGATAATAAATTATATTCTAAACATTTAGATGTATCTCTAGATCAACTTAAAAAGATATTAAGATATTTAGATCCATCAGAAATAATCTTATTAGATATATCTAATGTTGGTACTAATAAAGGATTTAATAAAGAATTAATTAAAGAATTCGAAGAATTTAAAGATAAATTAATAATAGCTGGTGGAATAAATAAAGATTCTTTAGAAGAACTTGAAAAAGAAGGAATAAAAAAAGTATTAATAGGTACTTCTCTTCATAATGGGGATATAACTATTGTATAAGACTTCCTAAAACTATGAAAGGTAAAATACACCCAATAATGAATAAAATTATACCAACAATTAGTGATGGTTTTTTTTCATCCATTATACCTGCTATTATAAAAATAATTCCAAGAAATCCAAATATTACAGGAATTATATGTGAAAAAATTGTAGTTCCAGCCATTGCCATTATATCACTATAATAATTTATAAACTAATTAATATTTAAAACTTATTAATAATTATTAATTAAGTGACTGTCTAGTTTTAAATAAAGATAATTATAGTGTTAAATAGACAGATAATTCACATTTTTTATTAAGTTTAATTATAAATAAAATTTATAAATTTAATTCTAAACTATTGA
>JABUVA010000005.1:18798-24448 GCA_021442885.1 Methanobrevibacter sp.
TAATTTATGGAGAACTTTTCATGGAAAAAGGAACAGATGTTTTAAAAGAAGGCTTCGCTAAAATGACAAAAGGCGGAGTTATCATGGACGTTGTTAATGCAGAACAAGCTGGAATTGCTGAAGATGCAGGAGCTGTTGCGGTAATGGCTTTAGAAAAAGTACCTGCTGATATTAGAGCTGCTGGTGGAGTAGCTAGAATGGCTGATCCAACTATTGTTGAGGAAGTTGTAAATGCAGTTTCAATTCCAGTAATGGCAAAAGCAAGAATAGGCCATATTGCTGAAGCACAAATTTTACAAACTTTAGGTGTAGATATGATTGATGAAAGTGAAGTACTTACACCTGCTGATGAAGAATATCATATTAACAAGAAAGAATTCACAATACCATTTGTATGTGGTGCACGTAATTTAGGTGAAGCTTTAAGAAGAATTGATGAAGGCGCAGCTATGATTCGTACAAAAGGTGAACCTGGAACAGGAAATATTGTAGAAGCAGTTCGCCATATGAGAATGGTTATGGGTGAAATTAGAACAATTCAAGGTTTAGAGGAAGAAGAATTATGGAAATATGCAAGAGAAATAGAAGCTCCTCTTGAACTTGTTAAACAAACAGCAGATCTTGGAAAATTACCTGTTGTTAATTTCGCAGCTGGTGGAGTAGCTACTCCTGCCGATGCTTCTTTAATGATGCAATTAGGTTCTGATGGTGTATTTGTAGGTTCAGGTATTTTCAAATCTAATAATCCTGTTGCATTTGCTGAAGCTATTGTAGAAGCTGTAGCTAATTATGATAAACCTGAAGTGTTAGCTGATGTTAGTAAAGGCCTTGGTGAGGCTATGAAAGGAATAGAAATGTCTAATTTAACAGAAGCTGACAGAATGCAAGATAGAGGAATCTAATATTCCTTTTCTTTTTTTTTCTTAAAATTCTTTATTTATAAAAATTTACTTATTTTATTTTAATTTAACTATTTTACTTTGTTATAATCTTTTAAATTTATTTTAAAGGTTTATTTGCATAATACGAAAACTTTATTAATTATATTATAGATAAATATTTATGTTATTTTATCTTTTTATGAACTTTTAATGCTATTCAAGTGACATTATGTTTAACAAGCCTTCTAATAAAATTGAAAAGGAATTCAAAAACTTACGTAATGAGTTATTAGACTTAACTTTAAGAAACCAACTACTTAACTTTAAGTTAAGAGCTAAAACAATAGCTATTGAAAACCAATCTCCAACTAATATTTTTCAAAATTTAGTCTTACAAAATAAAAAGATGTATTTTGAAGCTAATAAAAAAGAAAAGAAAGAAAAATCTCGTTTTTCAATTTGGGATCATTCACCAATTGACTTTTCAAAATTTGGAGATGGTGATAAAACTCTTAGAACAAACTTAACACCTACAGAACTTCAAAAAAGATTGTTCTATATTAATAACCAAGCTAAAACAATGCTTCAAGAACAAGGATATAATATTCTATATCTTGCTGTTGGATTTTTAGAATGGACTGATAATAAAAAACCAAAACAAAAGAATTTAGCTCCTTTAATTTTAATTCCAGTAACTATTGAACGTAAAAAAGTAGGCAAATCATTTAATCTATTCTGGACAGGAGAAGATATTCAAACTAATATATCTCTTAAAGCAAAACTAAAAGAAGAAGGAATAGTACTTCCAAATTTCAAATTTAAATCATATGGTGAAGTTTTAGACCATTATATAAGACATGTTAAAGAAATCACAGGTCATATGAATGGATGGAAGGTTAATAATAACATAGCTTTAGGATTTTTCAGTTTTACAAAATTTGTTATGTATAATGATTTAAACCCGGAAAGCTGGGATGATAATGTTGATTTAACACAGAAAGAATTAATTCAAGCTATTTTCAATCCTGAAGTTAATAATCAAGAATCATTTGATGAACAAGATATTGATACACAACTTGATTATGGTTCAATGTATCAAGTTTTAGATGCTGATTCATCACAAATTGCAGCTATAGAAGATGTAAAAGCAGGTAGGAATTTAGTAGTAGAAGGACCTCCAGGAACTGGAAAATCACAGACTATTGTAAACTTAATCGCGGAATTACTTGCTGAAGGAAAAACTGTACTTTTTGTAAGTGAAAAAATGGCTGCTTTAGAAGTTGTAAAAGAAAGATTACAATCTGTAGGACTAGGGAAATTTGTTTTAGAATTACATTCTCATAAAACCAGACGTAAAAAATTCTTAAAAGATCTTGAAAAAGCAGCTAATGTACGTCCTGAAGAACCTTTAAATATAGAACCTACTATTAGAAAATTAGAAACTCTTAAAAAAGAATTAGATGCATATCCTGAAGTTATTCATCAAAAATATTATGGTGTTAATTTATCTCCTTTTGAATTATATGGTATGAAAGAAGATGCAGAGGTACATTTTGTTAAAAATGATAAATTAATGCCTTTAGTTAAATTTAATCAAGCTGAATTAATAACTATTAAAGATTTAGATGATATGGTATTTGCTCTTGAAAATGTAGCTGAACTTTACCAAACAATTTCTAATGAAAACCCTTGGAGTAAATGTGCTCCTGAAAGTTTACTTCCTGCAGATTTAAGAGAAATTGAAATTCTTATTATAGAAACATTACATGCTCTAGATGAGTTTATTATGGAAAGACAATGGATAAATGAGAATTTTGGAATTAAATCAGCAGAATCCTTATCTGATTTTTCAAAATCAATAAATGCATTTAAAATGATGGAATCTAAAAACAAAGGCCTTATTGATCCATCTATGATAACATCTAATGCATGGAAATCAGATACTAATGAGCCATTGCTCTTAATTGAAAAACTTGATAAATATCAGAAATTAGCAGGTATTTTTAATAAATTTAATGATAATATTCATCAAATTGATGTAGATTCATTAATCTTAGAAATACAAAAATTAGCTAATAAAAAATTCAGATTATTTAAAAGTAAACAAAATCAGAGTGTTGTTGAGAAGTTTTATAAAACACCAGTTCCAGATACAGATCAAATTCTTAGAGATTTAAATGCAGTTAAAGTAGCTAGTGATTTACAAAATGAATTAAAAAATAATGAAGTAGTAGCAAGACAATACTTTGGAAATCAATGGAGTTTAACAGCTAATCCTAATATTTTAAAAGAAATCGCACAATGGATGAGACAATTCCAAAAACTTGTTAAAGAAGGAATATTAACTGATAAAACCTTAAATTTACTTTCTAATAATTTATTTAATTTTAATATTGAAGATAACATTTCAAAATACTTACAAATAGGAGAAGAATTCCAAAATAAACTTTCTAAACTTAACAATAAGCTTAGACCACAAAGTAAATTAATTTTTAATAAAGATACTGAAAATGTAACTTTAGAGCAATGGAAAAACCAGTTAAATATCTGGAGAGGTCAATTATCTAGCCTCCATTTATGGTCACAATATCTAAATACTAAACAATCATTAAAAGGAAGTTATAGTGAACCTTTTATTGAAGTTATTGAAAGAAGAAATATTAAAAAAGAAGATGTTAAATCTTTAGTATTTGGAAACTTTGCAGATGCACTTTTAAATGTAATGTTTATCAATAACCCAGAATTAGCTACTTTTATTGGAGAGTTACATGAAAATAAGATTAAGGAATTTAAAGAACTTGATAAAAAGATTTTAGAAATTAATCGTAGGAGAATATTCCATAAACTTAATAATAACATTCCACCAATATTTGGTGCAGCTCAAGGTAGTGAAGCTCAGATTCTAGCTGGTGAATTTACAAGAAAAAGTGGTCATCTACCTGTTAGAAAACTCCTTCAAAAAGCAGGAGGATTAATAAAACAAATCAAACCTGTTTTCATGATGTCTCCATTATCTATTGCCCAATATCTTGATCCAACTAATGAAAAACTACAATTTGATGTAGTAATTTTTGATGAAGCAAGTCAAGTTAAACCTCAAGACGCATTAGGTGCATTTATGAGGGCAAAAACTGCAGTAGTTATGGGAGATACTCAACAATTACCTCCAACATCATTTTTTGACCAAATGGCAGATGGAGATAGCTATGAAGAAGAAGCAACATCTCTAGATATGGAAAGTATTCTTCATTTATGTAAATTATCATTCCCAGTAAAAATGCTTAAATGGCATTATAGAAGCCGTCACGAATCTTTAATTGCAGTTTCAAATACTCAATTTTATGATGATGAGCTTTTAGTTTACCCATCACCTTCTCATAATGACCCAGAATTAGGTTTAAAATTACATTATAATCCTGATACTTATTATGATAGAGGTTCAAGTTCAGCTAATATTGGAGAAGCTAAAGAAGTTGTTAAAGCTATTTTTGAACACTTTGATACTTATGGTGATACTAAAAGTTTAGGTGTTGGAACATTTTCAGTTGCACAGAAAAATGCAATATTAGAAGAATTAGAGCTTCAACGTAAAGAAAGACCAGAACTAGAACCATTATTTGCAGACAATAAAGAAGAAAGATTCTTTGTTAAAAACCTTGAAACAATACAAGGTGATGAAAGAGATGTTATTTTAATTAGTGTAGGATATGGTTTTGATAAAGAAAGGAAAATGTCCTTAAATTTCGGTCCTCTAAATCAGGAAGGTGGAGAGAGAAGACTTAATGTATTAATTACAAGGGCACGTGAAAAATGTGTTGTATTCTCTAATTTTAAAGCAACAGATATGAACTTAACCCAAAATCCACCATATGGTGTAAAATCTCTTAAAGAATTCCTCTTTTATGCAGATAACTTAAATAATGGTCATAAAATTTCTAAAACATTAGAAAAACAAAAATTTGAAGATGCAATAGCTAGATTCCTTGAAGAAAAAGGATACACTGTTGATAGACAAATTGGATGTGCAGGATTTAGAGTAGATTTAGCTATTGTTGATGAAGATAATCCTGGACAGTACTTTTTAGGAATTACAACAGATGGGAAAATGTACTCATCAAGTAAAGTAGCTCGTGATAGAAATAGGCTAAGAGAACAAGTTTTAGAAGGTCTTGGATGGAATATTCATCATTTATGGTCTACTGATTGGTATAGAAACCGAGATTTAGGAAGAGATAAATTATTAAAAGCTATTGAAAATGCTAAAGAAAAACAACAAAAAATCTTAAAAACCAAAGAAGAAGAAATTGAAAAAAGAAGAATTGCACTTGAAAAATTAAAAGAAGAAGCTGAAGATAATGATTTAGAATATGATGAAGAAGATACTTCTTTGGAACCTCAAATAACTATTGAAGATGATTCTGAAGGTGAAATTGTTGTTAATGAATCTTCTCATGAAAATAAAGAAGAAATCATTGTTGAAAATGATGATGGAACAATAGCTATTGAAAAAACTGATATTAAAGCTGAATCTTTTGATAATAAAAACAGTAATAATTCTAACAATATTGAATTTAACATTGAAAAGGAAAGTAGTGAAGCTGTTAAAGAAGAAAATATTGATTCTAATAATGTTGAAGATAGTGAATTTGATGATTTAGAATCAGTAATTGATGTTGAAGAGTTTAAAGAAGAATTTATTAGTGATGTTTCTTCTGATGATTTTGAGGCGAGTGTTGGGTCTGATGTTGTTGAAGAGTTTAATAGTGCTT
>JABUVA010000060.1:0-1432 GCA_021442885.1 Methanobrevibacter sp.
TTAAAGCAGATAATAGTATTGATAAGGCCTCCCAAATTGAAATTGAGTTATCTGATGTTGTTGCTGATGATGTTGGTTTTAAAATTGAAGGTAATAAATTATTTCTAGAAGGATTTAGGAGTGTTGATGTTGATTCAGAAGAAGAGGACTCTACTTTTGAAGAAACAGTAGAAAAACATATTGAAACTCCTGAAATTGTTTTTAAAAAATATATGGAAAGAAAAGAAAAAAATAATTAATTCTTTTTTCATTATTCCCTATATATTGTTTTTGATTTGATTTAATAGCTATGTATTTATTTTTAATAAACTCTTTTTTTAACCAGTATTTGTTTCTAGTAGTGTTTTATTAAACATATTTCAATATAATGTTTCTATTTTTAAATCTGTTCCTGTTTAATATTATTCATTAGTATTTTTTTCTCTTGAGGTTATTATTGTTTAAAAAAGTTATAAGTAATTAATATAGTTAAATAATGTTCTTCTACTAGTTACTATAACTATTATATCAGTTAGTAATCTTTGATGTGGATGATGGGTAAAGTCTATATATATTTATATTCTAATGTTAACATAAGGAGAAAGGGAAAAAGTAGGGTTTGTTATATTTCTATTCTTTTCCTATTTTTTAGAATATTATCTCTAAATCATCTAAATAATTTAGATGAATAATATGGATATATAAAAGCTGGAGGAGATTGATACATTAAATCTCTTGAAAATAAGGGCATTTATGTTCTTATTTAGTATTTTATTAAATGCATTTGATATAATGTTTCTATTATAAACCCTATATTAATATTCTTTTTTACTTCATCTAACTTTATATGAAAAAAGAGAAAACAATTTCAACACTCTTTTTTTCATAGAAAGAAAATTTTTTAATTTAAATACAAATTGGAGGGTAAATTTAAACATGTTTAAAAAAATTATAATGCTAATGATGGTATTAGTGTGCTTATTGTCTGTTTCAGCTATTTCAGCAACAGACATAGATAATACTAATGAAACTGTAGTTCTAGTTGCTGATACTCCAGGAACTTTTATGGAACTATCAAACCAAATAAGTAGCGCATATGGCCAAGGAACATTAGAATTAACTAAAGACTATAAAAATTCAGATAATTATTCAGCAGATGGTATTAAGATTATTAATAATTTAATTATTGATGGTAAAGAACATATAATTGATGCAAATAATGTAGGTAGAATATTCAATATTAGTAATGGTGCCAATGTGACTCTTAAGAACATCAACTTTATCAATGGATTTGATACTAGTTCTTTAGGTGGTGGTGCAATTTATAATGAAGGTAATTTAATTGTGGATAATTGCCACTTCGAAAACCTCACAACAAATAGCAATGGTGGTGCAATTTATACTAATGGCAGTAGTGTTGGGGTGGTTGATTCTAAATTCATAAATACTCATG
>JABUVA010000060.1:1454-5016 GCA_021442885.1 Methanobrevibacter sp.
CACTAATGAGGGTATTTGTAATATCATCAATTCTACTTTCATTAACACTGTAGCTATTGATGGTTATGGTGGTGCAATTGATGGTAAGTATGTTACTGTATCTAATTCTACTTTCATTAACACTGCAGCAGCGCGTCGTGGTGGTGCAATCTACACTGATAATGGTAATGTTACTATTTCTAATTCTACTTTCATTAACACTGTAGCACTTGATGGTGGTGCAATCTTTGGGGCAGAAAGTATTGTTACTGTTATGGGTTCAACATTTACATATGCTGTAGCTAGTTCTTATGGTGGTGCAATTGAGGCTAAGTGTGTTACTGTATCTAATTCTACTTTCAACAACACCAAATCAGGTTATGCAGGTGGTGCAATTTGGGGATATAATGTTACTGTATCTAATTCTACTTTCATAAACACTACAGCAGCGCGTCGTGGTGGTGCAATTTGGGGATATAATGTTACTGTATCTAATTCTACTTTCATAAACACCACATCAAGTAATAGTGATGGTGGTGCAATTTATGGAGAGATTAAAGTTGATGTAGTGGATTGTCAATTCGTCAACAACACAGCAAAATGTAGTGGTGGTGTCATTTATAGTGATGGTAGTGTTATTGTGTCAGATTCTACTTTCAACGACACCCTTGCAGGTGTTAGTGGTGGTGCTATCTACAGTTGTGGTGCTGTTTCTGCATCTTATTGTAATTTTACAAATATTGAGTCTAATGAGGCTAAATATATTTATTCAAAAAGCCGTGTTACTTTATTAGGCAATGATTATGATGGGGAAATATATTATGCCGAAGGTGATGTGATAGGTAATCCTATAATTAATCTATGATGTAACATTTGTATAACCAATTGTTTTTATAAAAAATAAATTTTTATTAGTGCTTTCTTTAGTACGAATATAAAGAAAGCATTTTTTTTCATTTTTTAGAGTGGGATTAAAACTCCTTAAATAATGCTTCTTATGATTTTAAATTTTATCTTAATTTTCTTGTGTATAAAATGTATATAATCATTTAAATATCATTTTTTTAAATACTATTCCATGAGATGATTATATGCAAGTTTATTTAGGAGATGACTACTATGGGTTCTCGACTTGAGAATTATGTTTTATTTGTAACAACTTTAACTACGTTTTTTATAATTTTTTTATCAACTGCAGTTATGATAGCTATTCCAACTATTTCAAATGAGTTTGGAATGAGTAATATTGTCCAAAATTGGATTAATACTATTTATTTATTGGCAATTGTTGTTTTTACTATTCCTGCAGGTCAGATTTCAGCAAAATATGGTCTTAAAAAAACAATGGTTATTGGTTTAATTGTATTTACAATTACTTCAGCTATTATTATGTTTTCATCATCACAAGATATGTTTTTAATTTTGAGAATATTTCAGGCAATTGGTGCTAGTTTTCTTACTGTTGCATCTACTGCATTACTTGTATCTGCATTTAAAGCAGAAAATAGAGGTAAGGCTTTAGGTATTAATGTTATTGGGATATTTTTAGCTGCTTGTTTATCTCCAATTATTGGTGGTTTTTTAAATAATTCATATGGTTGGAGATCTATATTTCTTGTTACATTACCATTTTTAGTTGTTTGTTTGATTTTATTAATTACTAAAATCAATAAGGAATGGAAAACACTTGAAGATGTTTCAATTGATATTAAAGGAATTATTTTATGTTCTGTTGGTATTTTACTATTTGTATTTGGATTTACTACTTTAAATCTTCCTTTTGGTTTTATTTTAGTAATTTTAGGAATATTGGTTTTAGTCCTATTTTACTTTGTTGAAAGAAATATGGAACATCCTGTTTTTAATGTTAATCTTTTTAAAAATCCTAAATTCTTAACATCTAACATAGCTACTTTATGTGCTTTTTTTGCTCTTTCTGCTATTTTAACTATTGTTAATTATCATTTACAGTATATTAGAGGGTTTAATTCTCAAGAGGCAGGTTTTATTATTCTTATAGCTCCTGTTGTACAGGTTGTTTTATCTCCTATTGCTGGACGTATGTCTGATAAGATTAATCCTCAAAAATTAGCTGCTGTTGGTGCTACTATTGGTGGTGTAGGTATAGCTATTATTGCTACTGTTTCTAATGGTACTCCTATTGAAGTTTTAATGTTGGCATTTTTCTTATTAGGTTTAGGCTTTGGTTTATTCTCTTCTCCTAATACTAATGCTATTATGGGGTCTGTTCCTAAAAAGGAAACTTCAATGGCTTCTGCATCTTACTCTACTGTTAGGGTTGTTGGTCAGACTATGAGTATGGGGACTTTTACTTTTATCTTTTCGATTATTATGGGTAATGTAGCTATTGTTCCTAGTAATTTTCATTTATTAGTTTTAAGTTCTCAAATTACAGCTACTATTTGTGCTATTGTTTGTTTTGTCTCTGCAATAGTTTCTGTTATTGGGTTTAAATCTAAAGGTTATTATAATGCTTAATTAACCTTTATTTTTTTATATTTTCTAAATACAAAATTAGTTTCATAGGAAACTATTTATATTCTAATATACAAAATAACTTCATGAAATTTAAATACACTACAATTCTCGTTAAGGATATGGGGGAAAGTATTGAATATTATACAAACAATTTCGGTTTTGATATTGAAAAAGAACTTAATTTCCCTGATAAAAAGATTACATTTTTAATAAATAATGACTCATCAGGAATAGAATTAATAGAAGAAAACAATCCAGAAATAGGATTATATGGTATTGTTTTTGAGGTAGATGATTTATCAAAAGAAATTCAAAAACTTAAAGAAAATAATCCAGATATTGATATAACAATAAACAAAACCCCTAACAACACCTTAGCTTTTATTAAAGATCCAAACGGTGTTAATATAATATTATCAAAGTGATTTCTATGGATGATTCCCCATTTGGAAGCTATTTATTTATTTTCAATAAAAACTTACACAAATATCTAAATAACAAAGTATTAAAATACGATTTAAACTACATTCAAACATTATTTTTAATTAACATAAATAATTTCCCTAATGTTACACAAAAAGAACTAGCAGATATATTCTTTCTAACAAAAGGGTATGTAGCTAAATCAATTAAAGATTTAGAAAATAAAAATTTCATCATCAGAACTAAAAGCAGTCATGATAAAAGACAAAACAATATGGAGCTTACAAAAAAATCTCAAGAATTAATCCCTGAATTTAAAAAAATATCTTTAGAATGGGAGGAAAAAATGGGATTAGAAAAAATTGATGATGATTTCTTTAAAACTTTTAAAAAATTAACAAAAAAAAGTATAGAGTTAAACAAGGAGGAAAAATAAAATGAATGGATTTGAAAAAGTTGTTTTATTAGTTGCAGCTTTAACATCCTTTTTTACAGTATTTCTGTCATCAGCAGTAATGATTACTGTACCCTCTCTTGCAGTAGAGTTTAATATGAGTAATATTGTTCAAAATTGGGTTACAATGATATTTTTCTTAGCAGTAGCTGCTGTTACAGTCCCTGCAGGACAATTATCAGGTAAATTTGGTCTTAAAAAAACAAT
>JABUVA010000061.1:0-1633 GCA_021442885.1 Methanobrevibacter sp.
CTAGAATAATCAGAAGAATGAATAATTTAGCTATTTTATACTAAATTAATAATTAAATAAAAAGCCACTGAGTAGGATATAAAAAAATAGCTATTTATCCTTCATTTTAGAAACAGTAGCCCAAGATTTTCGAACAAAATCAGGCATTTCATCATAAGTAAAATTAGTTAAAAACTTTTTAGTTTTAGGATCACTTGGATAACCAGAACCAATACCACCTAGTTTCCTATAATCCTTATTTAATTGTAAAATACACTCATCACGTGTTTGTTTAGCTATAATGGAAGCAGCACCAACCTGAATGTAATTATCATCTGCTTTATGCTCAGCAATTACATTTACACCAGTTTGTTTAGATAAATTTTCTTGATATCTTTCAGATTTAACATCAACAGCATCCACAATAGCTAGTTCAGGTTTAATTTCAGAAATAATATTAGACATTGCATTTTTTTCAATGTCATTAAGATTAACACCATTGGCTCTTAAATCATCGATTTCACCAGCAGTAATAATAATGGTTTTATAATCAAACATTTTTTTGAGTTTTCTAGCAAGAACATGACGTCTATTTGGAGTTAATCGTTTAGAGTCTTTAACTCCCATTCTTTCAAGAACATTATTCATATCTTCAGGAATAACAATTCCAGATATAACTAATGGTCCGAGAACAGATCCTCTACCTGCCTCATCAATTCCTAAAATATCCATAAAAATCAAAAAAAAGGAAAATGAAATAAAAGAATTATTTCATTGCTCTTATACGTACATCTGGTTCTAAAGCTAATGGTTCTGCAGCAACAATAGCTGTACCTTTAGCTACTACAGTCATAGGATCTTCGGATATAATAAATGGAATTCCAATTTCTTCATAAAATCTTTCTTTAAGACCACGGAATCCTGAACTTCCACCAACAGCTATTGCATTGTGGAAAACACCAGCCATTAATTCTGGAGATAATCTTTCAAGAACCACATTTAATCCTTGGAGAATTTGTTTTATAAATGGTTCTGCAGCTTCTGCAACTAATTTAGAGTCAATAGTAATCTTTTTAGGCCTGTTAGTTTTAAGATCTTTACCTATAAGTTCAACACTTAAGTTTTCAAATTGTTCTTCAGAGTTAACCATTCCAACTTCAATTTTAGCTGCTTCTGCATCATGAATACCAATAGCTACATCGTATTTTTCAGCAACTAAATCAACAATTCTTTGATCAATGTCATCTCCACCACATCTAACAGTTTCAATATCATTGATTCCACCAAGAGATATTATTACTATATCTGTAGATCCAGCACCAATATCTATAACCATAGTTCCATGAGCTTCTGCGATTGGTAGTCCTCCACCAATAGCTGCAGCTAATCCTTCACTGATTACACGAACATATTCTGCACCTGCTTTTCTTCCTATTTCTTCTGCAGCATTTTTTTCTACTTCAGAAGCATCCCCCGGAATACCAATAACAATACGTCCTACAGTTTCTCCTTCATTAATACCAATTTGCATTGCTTTAATGAGTAAAGCTTGAGCTTGCATAACATTTTCTATAACACCCTTTTTAAGAGGCCTAACAGCTATAATATCTTCAGGAGTTCTTCCAAGCATCTTTTTAGCTTCTTCACCTACAGC
>JABUVA010000061.1:1651-5171 GCA_021442885.1 Methanobrevibacter sp.
TCTTTTTTTACTGCTACTACTGAAGGTATTTGATATAATTCAAATTTGTCTCCAGCTGGTTTTGCAATTACAGTATTTAAAGTTCCTAAATCGATACCTAAACTATTTCTAATAATCCTAACATCCTCTTCATTGTTGTCTTTTTGTTGTTCTTCATTGTTGCCGAAAATACTCATTGATTAGCCTCCATTTTAAAGTCTTTAAAATCAATTACGAAAATTTTATTTGATGTAGCTATACTTTGAAGTTTGAAAATATCTTCATCATTTTCCACTGAAATTAAAACTGTTGTTAGTACAACATCACTTGCACTATATATTGGTTTAAGAGCAGATTTAATAAAATTTGGTAGTTTAATGCTAGAGTCTAGTTCCACGTCAATATAACGGTTTGTTTGAGATTCAAGTAAAATAGCAAATGGGATTTTTGCTTTTTCAATTTCTTTAACAGTTTGTTTAATTATGTTATCTGGAGCAACAAATACCATTAAATTCTTTTCTTCTTTTAAATAAATTGGAGATATTCTAATAAATGCCCCTCCATTTTCTTTACAGAATAATCCAAATTCATCGATTTTTTCTATAACTCCATATAACATTATGAAATCAAATTTTTTATTTACTTTATTCTCTTTTAATATTGCGTGTTCTCTAAATAATATTTTAACTAAATGATTGGAAGAAATAGCTTTATAAGCAACATCATCAATAAACTCAACATTGCCTGCTATAACACACCAAATTTTTTCTTCTTCTTGAGGATCATCATTATTTGATGTGACTCTTGCAATACGCCTTAAAGTTTTTATATTATCTTCTATCATTTAACTACTCACAATATATTAATATTTCATTATTTACTTAAAATGTTAGTATTATAAAGCTACAAAAAAGGTTTTTTAATATTTTATTTAAATAGAAAAACCTTATAATGAGATTTATAAAATTTACAACATTAAAAGTTTATAATATTTTATATTATACCAATTATTTTATATATATTTTATCTTTAAATAAAGCTTAGTTAAAGAAATCCATAAATTAAGTAAAGTAAAGTTTATAATAATTTATGAAAAAAAGTATAAGTTTTAAATAATTTATAATAGAATATTAAATTGTATGAATATAAACAAGTTTAATATTATTAAATTAGAATAATAATTTTAAATGAAGTGAATTCTTATAAATCAGGTCAATAATCTAGTTTTATAAAAATAAATTTGATTTAAGAAGTAAAAATAAAATTCAAATAAAATTAGTTCCTTTAAAGGCGAAAGTTAATAAGAAATGACCTAAAAAGTATTACCATGAGTTTTAACATGAAAATCGAAAATACAAAAATAACAAGCTTTTTTGCATTATCCGATGCAGTATCCCTAATGAATATGTTAAGTGGATTCATATCCATAATTTTATCAATAAATGGATATTTCACATTAGCTTCAATAGCTATGATGTTTGCACTCATGTTTGACTCCGTAGATGGTTGGGTGGCTAGAAAAATTAATAGAAACGATCAATACGGATTTGGAAAAAATATTGATTCCCTTTCTGATGTAGTATCCTTTGGATTAGCACCAGCAATATTACTTTATTCAGTTTCAAAAACAATAACAAATTCGCCTGAAATATTAGTAATAATCGTATGCGCAATTATGATTGCCTGTGGAGTATTAAGATTAACTAGATATAATGCTATTAGCGAACATATAGATTTTAAAGGATTTATAGGATTTCCAATACCTGGAATAAGCATTATTCTTGTAAGCTATTATTTAAGTGGGCTTTTTAACATTTACATAGCACTAATCTTAATGTTCATAACATCATTATTTATGATAAGTAACTTCAAATACAAAAAAGTAGACAATTATGCGCTTATAGGAATCGGAGCTATTCTAATAATCATTTTAATATTACAAATACCTATATTTATATATAATATTAATATTCCTGCACTGTTTTTATTAATTATATGCCTATATTGCTTAATAAGTTGTTTTTTTAGAAACTAACTAAAAATAACCATCTACTTATTTGACAATAAGTAGAGGTAGTTAAATGAACAATGAAAGACCAGATAGTCCTTTTTACCCTCCAGATTACGATGATGAGGATCAAAGAGAACTAAAAAGAGAAATACAACAAACAGAATTATATAAACCAAAACCTAAAGAAAAACCTCTAAAAGATGACTTAAAAATATTTGAAAAAATAAATCGTAAAATATCAATGTTTTTAAGTCCAAAATCTATAGAACTTAGTGACGATGAAAAAAAGAAGAAAATTGGAGTGATAATAACTACACTGATAATTTTCGTACTAATAGTCTCCTGTTATTACTTTTTGATATATGAACCTTCACAAAAAAATCTAGAAGAAGCAAAAACAGAAAAACTAAACCAACTTCACTCATTATATAAAGGACCTTTAGCATCAGCTTCCGAAGCATTTACCTTAGAGAAAAAAATTAAAGACTGTAAAAGTGCAATGGAAGTAAATACAATAAATATTATTGGTCCTGCAACGAAAGACTGGAAAGAATTCCAGAAAAAATCAATAAATTCAAATCAAGACCAATTTAATAGAACAATGGCAATTTATGAGAGTGATGGAAATAAAAGTGTAATAATGCCTATAGATGATGCTCTAAAACTTGTAAATGATAATGGAGTAGATGTAATTTCAAATATAAAATTTGAAACACCAAACACAATTTCAGTCCCTATATTAATCTCAAGACTACAAGCAGGAGCAGGACTTTTATCAGTTGGAAGTGTAGTAGATATATTCACACAAAACACTATGAACAACACCACAAACTCAGAAAACACAACCTCATTAAGTTTAAGTGGATGTACAGTAATTTCGATAATGAGATGTGAAGAAAGTGGAGAAATTGAATCAGAATATGGAACATCAAAAACACAAGTAAGTGGAAATGTTACAAATCCAAATGAAAATACAGACACATTTACTGCCAATGTTATTGAAATGATAAAAGGCTCACTAGCTGGAGGCTATAATGAAAAACAAACTATGAATATGCTTGAAAATTATGGTATAAAATTATCAAATAGTGAAAGACAAATAAATCTAGCTGAAATTGACGCACAATACTTATTATTAGTAGAAGTGCCTCATGACAAAGTCAATTATGTTATAAATAACATGGACAGTTTAGTTTTAACAATACCAACAAAAAATGCTCCTGATTGGATGGCAAGTGAAATTAAAGCAACATATGCAAAATAAGAAATTATTTAAAATTGATAATATAAAATTGATATTATGAAAAAACCAACACTTTCAACTATTATTATCATAATCGTAATTGCAATAATAGGATTATATGCACTTGGAGAAGTGGACTATTATTCAATGAAAATAACAAAAGAAGTTGATAATCCAAACTTTCCAGTGTTAAATATTCCTAAAATTGGATCAAGTGAAAAAGTAAATAATGAATCACTCTCACAAGGAGTATATATACAACCAAACACATTTATCCCAAAACAGGG
>JABUVA010000062.1:0-2761 GCA_021442885.1 Methanobrevibacter sp.
GAAATTTTCTAGTTAATAAATAGAAAAATAAACATTATAAAAAAAAGTAATGTTATACAAATAGCTAATTCATATAACATTTTTAAAATTAATAAAATTAAGATTTAATGGCTTTAATACAAATCCAAGAATTATCAGGATTTTTAATTAATTCAATGTTTTTAAAACCTGCATTTTTAAGGGATTTTTCTAACTCTTCATCTTTATATATTTTCATATCTAATAATTCTATTAACTCATCGTATTTATCCATATTTCCTTCTTCATAACGTGATTCGTTTCCAAAACAAAGTAATCCATCTTTTTTAAGAACTCTACAGACTTCTTTTAAATCGTTAGTAAAGTCTGGCCAGAAGTAAATTGTTTCAAATCCTGTTACTATATCAAATGTTTCATCTTCAAAATCCATTTCAGATACAGATCCTTCAATTATTTCAACTTTTCCTTGATTTATAAACTCTTCATTTAATTTTGTTGATTTATCAACACTTACATCTGAGTAATCAAGTCCAACTACTTTACCTTCATCAGATATGATATTAGCAAAGCGTTTAACATTAACTCCACCACCACATCCAATATCTAATATAAAATCCTTATCATTAATGTCAAAATGACTGCAAACCCATTGTGCCATTTCTTCATGAGATTTATTCATTCTTTCAAGTAATTGGTCTCCTAATTCTCCTTTAGGTTTTTTTGCATTTTTAATTAGATTATGATCTATTCCCATTATTTCACTTCCTTTAAATTCATTATTTTTTCATTCCTTTTCTTGTTTTAATAGCTTGACCTGTTTTAAAATCATCCATTTCACAAGCAGATAATAATGCTTTTCCATAAGCTAGTAATTTATCATCTTCACTTACTATTAATACTTCATCATTAGCTCGTATATTTTCATCAGCTGTTATAATGAATTTTGAGAATACACTTTTACCTTCTAGGGCAAATGGAACTGAATCTTGGTTAACAACTACCCTATTTTGTGGATATGGCATTTTATTATGTAATCTTTTAGCTCCTTCTTTTGATAGTACTAAATAGCTATCTGATGCTCTCATATTAGCTATTATAACTTTACCATCATAAATGTGTCTTATTTTTCCTGTTTTTTTACTTTTCTCAATATTGATATTTCCTGTAAATAAAGCATCTCCAGCACCATTTCCAAATTGATAGTTAGCTATTGCTTTAATTTTACTTAAATCATCTTTTTTAAATCTTATTTCATCTGATTGTGAATGTTTATTATAAAGACCAACATCTAACTCTTTAATTATCTTTGAATGGATTAAAGTTTGATTATAATATTCAATAAATTCTGATATAAAATCTTCAATAAATTCAAGAGAATCAACATCTTTTATTCTAGGAGAGTCATTTTGACTTAAAGGATAAACTTCATCAATTTCAAGTGGTACTAAGCCAAAAGGAATATCTAAAACCATAAAATCAGTGTTGTCTAAATCAATTTCACGTTCTGAACCATAAATATAAAACTCTCCAAGTTTTCCTGAAATGTATTTAGAATATGGTTTGCGACTTGCTGGAAGAATTACTAAATCCCTTTTTTTAGGCATTTCTCTTAATTTCTTCAAATGTCTTTTAACTTCACTTCTACCTAGTGATTCTGGGCCTGTGTAGAAAAATGCAGACTTTTTACTTCTAGGATCATATTTTTCCATATCTTCCATATAATTTTCAAGTTGTCTATAAGCATCTAAAAGTCTAGGATGAGCTCTACAACGTTGTTCAACAAGTTCCATTAAAGAACCTTCATATATTGCTTGGCGAATTAATCTTAACTCTGCAAATGAAACATATAAATTGTGTTTAGCTATTAATTCTGTTCTTTTCTCTTTAGGCATTGCTCTTAAGTCATCTGGAGTGTAATTAGAACATACTTCACATGAACAAGGCATTTCTTGAAGGTTTTCTAGTTTATATGTTCCTCTTGTTGATAATAATCTATCATCTTCAGCATACAATATATAAGCTGCTGAGTCAAATAAATCACATCCCATAGCTGCTGCTAATGCAAAAACCATTGGATGGCCTGCACCCATTAAATGGCGAGGTTTACTATCTGGAAGGTGTTCTACTGAGGTCATTACAACATCAACTAGTTCTTTGTAATGATATGATTCCATTAAAGGAACAATAGCTCCAATTGGATATAAATCAGCATTAAGTTTTGTTAGTTCATCAGCACAATATCTTCTTAAATCTAAAAATGTAGAGCCTTGAACAACAGAGTTTAATTTCATTTCCATATTCTCTGAGTTTCTAAAATCAATAGCTTCTTTTGCACGTTCAATTGTGATTTCTAAATCTTCTTCTGCTTTTTCACGACTTACAAATGGTGCTGTTGGAATATCTAGACTTGTACCTATATCTGTTTTAATTAATTCTTGAAACTCAATTACTTCTTTATTTGATATATCGATATCTCCATAAACAGATAGCTGAAATGAACCAGAATCAGTCATTATTGGTCCATCAAATTTAATTAATTCATGTAATCCTTTTTCAACTGCTTCTTTTTTAAGTTTTTCATCTTTATAAATTAAATATGCATTTGTAATTACAATATCTGCACCATAATTTTTAACATCAATAGCTTGTTTTCTAGGGTGAATTACCGGCATTAGATTTGGAGTCTTTACATTTCCATTTTTTGTTTTTAAAACTCCTACTCTACCTCTATTATCCTTTGCTTTAATCTCAAACATATGAAAATATCCTTTATTTTTTATTT
>JABUVA010000062.1:2874-6308 GCA_021442885.1 Methanobrevibacter sp.
TAAAGCAAATATTGAAATATAATGATAATAAGACCTAAAAAGCTAAATTTTTATAAAAAATATGAAATTTTTTAAATGTGTGAATTTTACATTGGGATTTAATAATTATTAATAATATAAATATGGTATATGAGTTATGAAAAAAATGCAACAGTACTTAATGAGACTATCTATGATTTAGTTAATGATTTATTTAAAAAAGAAAAAGAAAGTAAAAATCATAGATATAGAACTAGTTTTTTTAATAATAATTCTGATTTTTTTGTTTTAACTGATGATGGGTCTTATTCTGTTAATTCAAAAGAGATTAATAATAAAATTGAAACACTGCATACATCAACAGGAGCTATTAGTGAATCTTTTGAAAAGTTTATTAAACCTTTAAAATTAGATTATGATGAAGATATAGCTATTTTAGATATTTGTGCAGGTCTTGGATATAATTCATCTGCAGCTATTGCTGATTTTATTGAAAATAATGGTAAAGGAGATCTTAAAATTGATATGGTGGAAATATCTAAACCTACTCTTGCTTGTGGACTTTTAGTGCCTTCTCCAATTCCAGCTCATAATATTACTAGAAAAGCTATTGAAAAACAGTTATTAGATGAAGATTATGCTTTTTTAGAACTAGAAAATACTGAAATTCCTAGTAATATGGAGATTAATGTTTTTATTGATGATGCTCGCCAAGTAGTTCAAAAATTAGATTCTAATAGCTATGATGCAATATTTTTAGATCCTTTTTCACAGAATATGGCTCCTGAATTATTTTCTCTAGAGTTTTTCTGTGAATTTATGAGAGTTATTAAGGATAATGGTATTGTTTGTACTTATACATCATCTGCCCCTGTTCGTGCTGGTTTACTTGAAGCTGGTTTTCATATTGGTATGGGGCCTGTTTTTGGAAGAAAGCAGGGTGGTACACTAGCTAGTCCTAATGTTAATTCTCTTGATTATTCTATTCCTAAAAATGATGAGATTCGCATTGGACTTTCTGATGTTGGAATTCCTTTTAGAGATCCTGATTTAAATGATGATAGTTCTACTATTCTAGATAGACGTACTCTTGAGAGAAAGGAGAAACGACATTTAACTAAAATTTCATCTGCTGTTAAAACTCCTATTTTTTTAGGTGTTGAGATGGATGATGAGAAACTTAAACGTAGAGTTGAGAGAAATTTATCTAAGATGAATATTCCTTCTACTACTTCTAAAGAGGCTTTTTATATTGTTGAGTGTGAAAATAGCTATTGTGAAGAGCAGTCTTTAGAGAATAATTCTAGAAATCGTATTTTAGATATGATTCAAAAACTTGATGAAGTTAGTAATTACTAGTTTTTTAAAAAAAATGCACCAAAAGCTTTATATAGTTGGTTGTACTACTCCTAAGGCAGGTGAAAAATATGACAGGTAATAGTAGTGCTAGTTCATCTAGTAAAAAAAATACATATAAGATGGGCCTTATAGGGTTCTCTTTAGTAACACTAGCAGCTCTTATGAGTATTCGTAATTTCCCTACTATGGCATTGGTTAAATGGCAACTAGTGACATTTACAATTTTGGCTGTTGTTCTTTACTTAATACCTTCTGTTTTAACTTCATCTGAGTTAGCTACTGGCTGGCCTCAAAATGGTGGAGTATATGTGTGGGTTAAAGAAGCTTTTGGTCAAAAATGGGGATTTACAGCAGTTTGGATGCAATGGTTCCAAATGACCATAGGATTTGTAAGTGTTTTAAGTTTTGTAGCAGCAACTTTCGCATATGCAGTATCTCCTGCATTATCAAATAATAAGATTTATATTTTTATAGTTATCGTATTTGTATGGTGGTTATTTACTTTTATTAACTTTAGAGGTCTTAAAACCTATACAAGAATTAGTTCTTTGTTTGTTGTAATAGGTACCTTTATTCCATGTGCAATTTTAATTATTGGAGCTGCATGGGCAATATATAGTGGTTATCACATTCCATTATTTACATTACATCCTACAGCAGCTGACTTTATTCCAAATCTAACAAGTATTGATAATCTATCATTATTAGTAGTATTTGTATTCCTATTTGTAGGTGTTGAAATGACATCAGCACACTCTGGAGATATTAAAAATATTAAAAGAAATTATCCTTTAGGACTTTTAATTGCAGGTATTGTACTTATTGTTTTAAGTATTATGGGAGGATTAGCTGTAGGATTCCTTGTTCCTACTGGTGGATTAAACTTACTTGCAGGAATTATGCAAGGATTTGAAGCAATATTTGGTGTTGGACTTATTACATCTATTATTGCATTACTTATTACAATAGGATCAGTTGGTGAAGCATCCTCATGGATTTTAGGACCAGTTAGAGGATTACTTGTAACAGCTAAAGATGGAAACCTTCCAACAACTTTACAAAAAACTAATGAAAATGGTATGCCAACTACTATGATGATTGTTCAAGGAATTATTGTAACCTTCTGGGCTTTAGTGTTTGTAGCTCTTCCTGGAGGAATTAACAGTTCATTCTGGATTTTATTAACCTTAACAACATTAGTATACATTGTAATGTACTTCTTTATGTATGCAGCATTAATTAAACTTAGATATAAAAAACCAGATGTAAAAAGAGCATTTAAAATTCCTGGTGGAAAAATTGGTGCTTGGATTGTAGGTGCATGGGGATTCATCGCAATGGTATTCTTATTTATAGTAGCTTTATTTCCACCGTCACAAATATCTGGATCTGGATTAACTACTCCTGAATATGTATGTTTATTATTATTCGGAACTATAATAACTTCCATTGTTCCATTAGTAATTTATAAATTACGTAAAGATTCATGGAATCCAGCAAACAATGATGAAATATCTAAAGATCATCAAAGAAATCAATTAATAAATAATGAGGATAAAAATTCAAACTAATTAAGATTTTAAATGGTTCTAAATAAGAACCATATCTAATTTCAAAATTTAATAGGAGATGAAAAATATGTCAAAAAATAAAAATCAAGAAGCAGTAGAAAATAATAATGCAAAAGTTAAAGCATTATTTTTAGGTCAAAAAGCAGAAAACAGAGAATATTTCCAAAAAGAAGCTAAATTTGTTATAGATGAACATACTTCCTGGCGTAGGAATTTCCATCCAGAAGACCCTGAAAGAGACAATTATAAAATTCAAAATTCCCCATCTTATCAAGAAACCTTAGGGAAAATGAATGAAGTCCTAAATGATTTAACTTCAAAACTTAAAGTAGATAGTGACCCATGGTTCTCACAAAGATATTTAGGACAAATGAATGCAGATACCTTAATGGTAGCTAATTTAGCTTACTTAGCAACAATGCTTTACAATCCAAACAATGTAGCTTATGAATCTTCAGTTACAACCTCAAAAATGGAATTTGATGTTGGACAACAACTAGCTACAATGTTAGGTTTTACAGATGA
>JABUVA010000063.1 GCA_021442885.1 Methanobrevibacter sp.
TCATCATAAGCATGAAATTGATGATTATATTACTAGCAGAAATCTCATTAAATCTTTAGAAGGAAATATTAAAGATACAAATACACTAACTAAAGAAGAACTTTTATTACTTATTCATGACATTGAAGCATTAGAAGATGAAACTCTTCAACAAAACATTGTTAGAAACAACCTTGATAATCAGATTAATGATTTAAAGAACTCTAAATCATGGAAAATTACTAGTAAATTAAGAAGGCAGTGATATAGTGGGGAAAAATATTGCTACTTTTTTATTAAATTCTAAATTTAATGTTAAAAAAGCTATTAAAAATTATAATTTTTATGATAAAATTAAAAATTCTGGTCTATTTGATGAGGAATTTTATAGAAAAACATATCATAGTCAACTTGAGGGAGAAGATCCTTTAACTCATTATCTTTTTAAAGGTTTTAAAAAGGATTATTGTCCTAGTAGGGATTTTGACCCTATATTTTATTTAGAATCATACAGGGATGTTAATCGTGCAGGTATAAATCCACTTCTTCACTATGTTGCATTTGGTAAAAATGAAAATAAGAAAATTCAAAAAGTCCCTGATATTAAAATAAAAAATGAAATCATTAACACTAATTCAATTCTTTTAAATAATTATACTTTTGAAGAAGAACCATTAGTATCTATTATTATTTTAAATCTTAATGGTTTAGAACACCTACAAAGACTTTTTGCTAATTTTGATAAAACAATAAATTACTCTAATTATGAAATTATCGTTGTTGATAATGGATCTAGTGATTCATCAGTTAGCTATTTAAAATCTTTACAAGATAAATATCCTATTTCCATAATAGAAAACAATGAAAATTATTCATTTTCAAAAGCTAATAATCAAGCAGCTAAAATAGCTAAAGGCCAATATATTGTTCTTTTAAACAATGATATTGAACCAACTTATGGATGGCTTAATGAATTAATGGGAGTTATGCTTAATAATGATGATGTTGGTGCAGTTGGTTCTAAGTTAATATTCCCATTTTATTATGATAATAGAAACAAATCCTTTAAAATTCAACATAGTGGGGATATTTTTGCTGAGAGAAGAAATCCTGGATGTTCATATGCTATAAATAAATCTAATAAGCATCTTGATTTATTTGACAATTCTCTTAATGAAACATCTAAATGTATTTCTGTTACTGGTGCTGTAATGCTTGTTAAAAAAAGTGTTTATGAACAATTTAATGGATTGGATGAGAGTTATAATTATGGCCTTGAAGATGTTGATTTTTGCTTAAATCTTTATAAAAATAATTTAGATGTTTATTACTGTGGAACTTCACTTCTTTTTCACCATGAATCTTCAACACGTGCTAAATCTAAAAATTATTTTGAAAATGATACAAATAATTTTAGAACATTTTGGAATAAATGGGGAGGATATTTATCTAAAAATCTTTTATTAGATAAGATTAAAGGTAATAAATTTTTCACTGAGAAAGAGTTAAAAATTATAATTTTCAATAATAAGGATGATAATAACAATTTGGTTTCTAAAATGTCTAAAAACTATCAGAACCTTGATTATGAGATTAATGTTATTAATGATACTAATGATATTTATGTTGGGGATTCTGCAGATATCTTAATAAGATTTTCAGATGATTTTAAGTTAGATAACATTATTTCTAGAGATGATTTGATTGTTGTTGATATTAAAGATGATAATTGTAGTATTATTAATTTAAAGGATAAAAATATCATTAAAAGTTTTAAAATTAATTATAATACTTTAAATCAGGATATACTAAATAATATTGAAGAGTTACTTAATGAAAGTGATGGATTTTTATGGGATTTAAAGATAAATTAAATAAATTTATTCCAGAACTTTATATTTTTGGGAAAGTAAAAGATAAGGATAAAGCTCGCCAAATTATTAAAGGATATAAGGCGATTAAAAATAAAAATCTTTTTGATGAAAAATTTTATCAAGATAAATATCCTAAAACTACTTCTATGGATTCTTTACTTCATTACATATTTTTTGGTTTTAAAGAGGGTAAAAAGCCTAATAGGGAATTTGATGGTGCTTTTTATGTAAATAAATATGGTGTTGATATTAATCCATTAATTCATTATGCTTTAATTGGTGAGGATAAGGGTTATAGCTATAAAGTTGATGAAAAGGATTTGTCTTATTTTAAAGATAATTCTAAAAAATCCATTTTATTTGTTTTACATGAAAAAATTAATAATATTGGAGGTACTGGTTTTACAGCTTTAGATATTATTAAATCATTAGATAATAATTATAAGAAATTTATTCTAACATCTGATGGTGAAGATATTGAATTATGGGAATATAATGATAAATTATCTAAATTAGCTAATTGGGATGTTAGTTATTCTAATATTCATGCATTAATTGATTTAGATAAAAGTTCTAAAATTGATTCTAAAAATTTTGAAAAGGATTTATTTAATTCTAAACTAGCTAGTATTTATGAAGAAATTCTATTAAAATTAAACATAGATATTATTCATATTAATCATTTAATAAATCATAGCTTTGATATTTTTAATTTAGCTAATAAATTCAATATTAAATATTTAGTTAGTATACATGATTTCTATTATTGTTGTCCTTCAATACATTTACTTGATAAAAATTTGAATTTCTGCAATTTAGAATGCTGTAACAATTGTGCAATAGATATTGATGATGAAAAAAACTTATCTAAAATTATAAAAATATGGCAAAAACATTGTTTAAAAGGATTAAAAGGAGCTTATTTGAATATTTTCCCATCAAAATCAACATTAAATATTTATAAAGAATTTTACCCTAAACTAAACAATTATAAAATAATAGAACATGGAAGAAATCTCAAAATATCTAATAGCTATCCAGAATTTTCCAATAATAAAATCAAGATATTGTTTCCAGGTTTCATATCTCAACACAAAGGATCTCTTTTAATAAAAGAAATTAAAAATTTAGATAAAGATAATAAACTAGAATTTTATTTTATAGGCACAACAATTCCAGATATTAGTAAATGCGGAACTAATTATGGAAGATATGAAAGAGAAGAATTTGGGAAAATAGTAAGTGAAATTAAACCAAATCTAATTGGAATCATGTCAGTATGTCCAGAAACATACTCACACACATTAACAGAAAGTATTTCTACAGGAATTCCAATAATAGCTACAGATTTAGGAGCTCAAAAAGAAAGAGTTGAAAAACAAGATATTGGATGGATTGTAAACCATAAAAGTCCAGATGATGTATATAAAACAATTATTAACATATCCGAAGAAGAATATCTTAAAAAACTTGAAAACATTTCCAGATTCAAATTAAAAACATTT
>JABUVA010000064.1:0-2438 GCA_021442885.1 Methanobrevibacter sp.
AAAAAAATTGTTGCTAAAAAATTATTAAAAACAGGCATGTCTATTGAAGATGTTTCAAAAGTATCTGAACTTCCTTTAGAAACAATTAAACTACTAAAAACTAACTAAAAACAACATTTGAAATTAAAATGGGAATAAATAACATAATTCCTTATAATCCATTTTATTTAAATCTTTCAAGAATTATGGTGTTGCAAATCCTATTGGTGAGTGATTAATATATTATTAACTCATGTTTATATCATGCACTCTTTTGTTCTTTAAAGATTGATTATTAACCACAATTTGTTGAAGAATGATTTGATTCCTATTTTTCATAAATAAGTACATTATCATCCCAAATTCATTTTAAAAATCTTTTAAGATTTCATATGAACTGTAAGAAAAATACTAATAAAAAAATGATGACTTGATATTTTATAAATAAAAATTTCGAATTATCTGCTTATTATGGCTATGATGCACAATGCCTATTAATTCTAATTACATTTCCAAAAGTTTAGAAAACATGAAAACTTAAAATCGTTGTTATATATGATGACTTGCATTATACGATTTAGTAAATAATAAACCAGTAGCAGATAAAATTACTAAGAAAAATTTTCAACCATAAGTTTATGCTTATTATTGTGCTTATCTACATTTTCTAAAAAAGGACAATATTGGAAATTTAGACCAATTAAATAATAAAATTGAAAATTAATTTGGAAATAGTCTTCTAAAAGTAGATATAAGTAAATATGGGGCTTATTAAGTTATTTATCACAAATTCATCACAGTATTCATAATTGGAATATTATAGGTGGAAATCCACTAACAAATTGGCAGTATCAATTGTCCTTAATTTTAAATACTAAAAAATGAATATATTTAAATATACTATTTTTTTACAATAGCCCCGATGGTGTAGTTTGGATAACACGTAGGACTGCGGATCCTATTCCCCGGGTTCAAATCCCGGTCGGGGCATTTTTTACTTTATTGTATTCGTGATATAATGTTAAATGCTAATAGCTATGTTACAAAGGAAAAAGGAATTGGAGGAACTATTAGAAATCAGTATGAGGATTTTTATGTTGAAGAAATCCCAGATTTAGTTCCAACAGGTGAGGGTCCTAATATTTGGATTTGGATTGAAAAGATAGGTAGAACCACTCTTGATGTTGTTTTAGATATTTCAAGGGATTTACATATTTCTCGTAAAAGAATGGGTTTTGCTGGAATGAAAGATAAAAAAGCTAGAACTCAACAATGGATTTGTATAGCTAATATGGATTCAGATGCTCAAATGGAAGAAGTTAAAGCTTTAGATATTCATAATACTGATTTTTTAAATGTTACTCGTGGCCGTAAAAAGCTTAGAATGGGCCAACTTAAAGGAAATAAATTTAAAATTCTTATAAGAGATTTAGATGATATTGAAAAAAGTTCTAAGATAGCTAATGATGTTTTATCACAACTAGAAATCACAGGGGTTCCTAATTATTTTGGCTGGCAGCGTTTTGGAAAACCAAGAACTAACACTCATTTAGTAGGTGAGGCTCTTGTTCAAAATGATTTAAAGGAAGCTGTTAGAAGATATATTGGAAATCCTTCAGATGAAGAGCATTTAGAAAATAAAGAAGCACGTATTGCTTATGATGAGGGGAGATTAGAAGAATCTTTAGAACTAATGGGTAAAAGTATGCGTTATGAGAAGATGATGCTTCGTGAACTTATTAAAGATTCTAAAAAAGGAGAGTTAACTGATAAACATTATAAGGATGCTTTACATGCACTTCCAAAACCTCTTCAAAGAATGTTTGTTCATGCTTATCAATCATACTTATTTAATGATGTAGTTAGTAGAAGAGTTGAAATGGGAATAAATAATTATGTTGAAGGAGATATTGTAATTGATAATGAGGAGCATATTGTTAGAGACAAAACTCCAGAAGAATTTAATGAAATGATTTTAAACTTTGAAGCTAATCCTACTTCTCCATTATATGGTACAAAAGTCCCATTTGCTGATGGTGATGTTGGACAAATGGAGAGAGAAGTTTTAACAAATTATAATTTAGATAAATCTGACTTTGAAGTTCCTAAAATGCCAAGATTAGGAAGTTTTGGTCTTAGACGTTCAATGAGATTTAAAGTTTGGGATAGCTTAGCTACACCAACAGAGGAAGGTGTTTTAGTTGAATTTTCAATTAATAAAGGTTCTTATGCAACAGCAGTTTTAAGGGAAATTATGAAAAAAGATGTGATTTAAATGGTTATTAAAGCAAGAAATATTGGTAAAGGTATTGGAGAGGGAGAATTAATTGTAAGTAGTGAGCCTATAAGTTTTTTAGGTGGAGTTGATCCTGAAACTGGAACTATTATTGATCCTAATCATGAACTTAAAGGAGAAATAATTAAAGATAAAGTTTTATTTATTCCAGGTGGAAAAGGTT
>JABUVA010000064.1:3475-6651 GCA_021442885.1 Methanobrevibacter sp.
TTTCCAGAATGGGATGTTTATGGTCCAGAAAAGTCTGAAAAATTAAAAGAAATAGTTAAAATACATCAAGAAAATGTAGCTAGTGCATATCAAGAAGGAGTTAATATTTTAATGGGAACTGATAGTGGTGTTATTCCCCATGGTCATAATCTAAAAGAATTATCATATTTAGTAGAAATAGGAATGAGTCCATCAGAAGCAATTGCATGTGGAACAAGTAAAGCAGCAGAATTTTTAGGTAAAGACAATTTAGGTTTAATTGAAAGTGGAAAAATAGCTGATTTAATTTTAGTTAAAGGAAATCCATTAGAAGATATTAATCTTTTATCAAATAATGATAATATTTTAGCTGTTATACAAGATGGAAAATTTGTAAAAAGTTAAAAAGAATATTAATTTATCTTTTTAACTGGTGGGACATATCTTTTAAGAGCTAATGATAGGCAAATAACAGTTACTGAGCTTAAAGCCATTGCAAGACCTGCCCATTCAGGCATAAATATCAATTTGAAACTTGGATATAATACACCAGCAGCTAATGGAATTAAAACAATATTATAGGCAAATGCCCAGAATATATTTTCTTTAATTCTTCTCATAACTTTTTTAGAAAACTGTATTGCAGCTACAACATTTTCTAAATCTCCCTCCATAACAACAATATCTCCACTTTCCATAGCTATGTCAGTTCCATTTCCCATAGCTACTCCAATATCTGCTTGTGTTAAAGCAGGGGCATCATTAATTCCATCTCCAACATAAAGTACTTTACCATCTTTATTATTAGATTGAATATCTTTAATTATATCTAATTTATTTTCAGGAAGTACATTTGACTCTACATTATCAATTCCAACTTTACCTGCAACATTAAGAGCTGTTTTTTCATTATCTCCAGTTATCATATAGGTTGTAATCCCCATTTTATCAAGTTCTCTAATGGTTCTTTTAGAGTTTTCTTTAATTTTATCTGAAAGACTTATTATTCCTCTTATTTTCCCATCAATAGCTATTAGAATTGTTGTTTTACTATCATCTTCAAACTTATTATAGTCAATTAATGCTTCTTCAGGAATAATTATATTGTCCATTAAACTCTTATTTCCAGCAAGAATAGTTTTTCCATCAATTTTAGCTTTAAGGCCTTTTCCTGTGATATTTTCAAATTCTTCTGTTTTTAAAGTATCTAGATTCAATTCTTTTCCTTTTATTGTTATTGCCTTAGCTATTGGATGAGTGGAATTTTTCTCAATACTTGCAGCTATTTTTAGAAGTTCATCTTTAGAGATTCCATAGGTTATAATATCATCTACTTGTGGTTTTCCCTCTGTTATTGTTCCTGTTTTATCAAATGCAGCTACATTAACTTTACCTGCATTTTCTAATGTATCTCCATTTTTAATTAGGATTCCAAACTCAGCAGCTCTTCCAATTCCAACTGTTACTGCTGTTGGTGTAGCTAGTCCTAATGCACATGGACAAGCAACAACTAAAATTGAAATTAAGGTTGTAAGTGCAAATAAAAGAGTAGAACCAACTATAAAGTACCATATACAGAATACTACAATAGCTATTGTTAGAATTACAGGAATAAAATAACTAACTGCAGTGTTTGCAATTTTTTGAACAGGAGGTCTTGAACTTTGTGCTTTTTCAACAAGACGTATAATATTTGATAGAACTGTTTCTTGACCAATTTTCACTGATTCAATTTGTAGGACTCCATCTTGGTTAATTGTACCTGCAAATACTTCCGAATCTATTTTTTTAGTTTTTGGTAGTGGTTCTCCATTAATCATTGATTCATCAACATAGGATTGGCCACCAACTACAATACCATCAACAGGAATTTTATCTCCAGGTCTTACAAGTACAATATCTCCAATTTGAATTTTAGCTATTGGTATTACTTCTTCTTTAACAATTTCACCATTTTCTAATGTTATTTTAGTTGCATTTGTAGGCTGAAGTCCTATAAGCTCTCTAATAGAATCTGATGTACTTTTTTTAGCTCTTGCTTCAAGATATCTTCCAACTAATAAAAAAGATGGAAGCATTATAGCTGTTTCATAAAACATAAAAGTATGATTTAGAACAATATTAAATGTTCCAAGGATACTTGAAACATATGCAACAAAAATACCCATTGAATACATTACATCCATATTTAAATTTTTATGAATAAGGCCATTCCAACCTGCTTTTAGAATTGGGAGAGATACATAAATAAAAGGAGCTATACTTATTATTAATGAAATTATTCCCATTGATAATCCAAATGGGTGCCAGTGTACATACATTAGTATCATAAGTATTGCTGAGAAGACAAATCCAACAATTATTCTGTTTAATTTATCTTTCAAGTCTTTCTGATACATTTCATCTTCATTAATTTCTAATTTACCATCTATTCCTAAAACTTCAAAACCTAATGACTCTATCACTGCTTTCATATCATCTAGATTAACTTTATTTTTATCATAATATATTTCAGCGCTAGCTGAAGCTAAATCTGCTTTAACATCAAAGATTCCATCTAATCTCATAAGAAAATTTTCTACATTCATAACACAGGATGCACAATGCATTCCATGAACTTTAAGTTTAATTTCATCTGTGTGAATTTGAAAACCTAAATTTCTTACTAGTGTTTGTATTTTTTCAAATGATATTTTTTTAGGATTAACTACTAGTTTTAGCTTGTTTGTTGCAAGATCAGCCTCTACAGACTCAACACCTTCTTCTCGCATAAATGTTTTATCTAAGCTTAAAACACAGGATGCACAATGCATTCCTTCTATAGGCAAATCCATTTCTTTTAGACGTGCCATTCTAATTCCTCTTATTGAAAGGTTACACTAAACCCTGCTTTTTTAGCAGCATCTTCAATGTCTTTTTTTGATACTTTATCATTATCTATTGTAATTTTAGCTATTTCAATTCCAGCATCAAGTTCTATATTTTTAACACCATCTAATGACATTATATTACTTTCAACAGCATATGTAGAGAATTCATCAAATCCGGCATTAATTTTTAAAGTTAGTTTTTCCATTACCATTTTTCTCACCTAATTTTGATTATAGTATCTTTTAGTTTATAAAGATTGTTTAGTTTGGTGTTTTTTTGGTAAAAATATAATTTTTATTATACTGTTTATTAATAATCAATTAAAA
>JABUVA010000064.1:7814-10947 GCA_021442885.1 Methanobrevibacter sp.
GAATTTGTAAGGTCTCTTTCATGCCAGAGTGGGTTGTTATCAAGTGCAGCATTTACAAATGATTTAACAATTCTTGCAACACCACATATACGTTCTGCTGTAATTGGATTCATTTTATGTGGCATTGTACTACTTCCCATTTGTTTTTCAGGGTCGAAGTATTCTCCAACTTCCATTAATTCAGTTCTTTGGAGATTTCTAATTTCTAATGCCATTTTGTCTAATGATGATGCAAGATTAGCTAATGCCATAATAAATTCAACATGATTGTCTCTTTGTACTACTTGATTTGTAATTGATGCTGCAGGGAGTTCTAATATTTCTGCTACAGTTTTATGTATTTCCCAACCTTGTTCTCCAAGTGCAGCTGTTGTTCCAACTGCTCCATCCATCATTGCTACACAGACATTATTTTCTGCATTATTTACTCTTTCATATTGTCTGTGTAATTCATCAGCCCATAGGGCAAATTTCATTCCATATGTTATTGGGAGTGCATGTTGGCCATGTGTTCTTCCAACTGCTACTTTATCTATGTTTTCTTCAGCTAATTTAAGTAATATTTTTGTTAAGGTTTTAATTTTATCTTTTATAACTTCTGCTGAGTCTTTAATTAATAATGAGTTTGAACTGTCAACAACATCATTTGATGTTGCTCCAAAATGAACATATTCACCGGCTCCGTTATCGCAAACTTCTCCAAGTCCTTTAACAATTGCACCAATGTCATGTTTTGTTTGTTTTTCTATTTCATTTACTCTTTCTTCTTTCACATATTTTGTATTTGCTTTTTTAGCTATTTCATCAGCTACTTCTTGTGGTATTATTCCTAATTTTCCCTCAGCTTGTGCTAGGGCAGATTCTACATCTAACATTCGTTGTAGCTTATTTTCTGTTTCCCATATTTTTTTCATTTCAGGGGTTCCATATCTAAATTCGATTGGATGTATAGCCATATTTATCATCTCATTTTTATGATTGTTTTATATATTTATTGTATATTATATTTATTTTTTAATTTTTAAGTTAGCTAGTTCTATTAACAGTAACATTTATATGTAACATATTTTATACATTGTAATGTAAAATATTTTTCACATTTATCAATAGGGTTGGTACATTGAAAACAAATATTCGAGAATTAAGAAAAAAACTAGGTATTAGTCAACAAGAACTAGGTGATTTAGCTGGAGTTACAAGACAAACAATTAATGCTCTTGAAAATTCCAGATACAATCCATCTTTATTGTTGGCTTATAAAATTACCAAAATATTGGGAACGGAAAGTATTGAAGATGTATTTGTCTTTGAAGAAGATGAATCTCACACTGTATAAAATAAGGTGATATAAATGATTTTAGATATTTATAAAGATGCATTTGAATATGCTGCTCAAGATATTTCTACTCTTATTAAGTTAGGAGTATTGTCATTTTTTGGATTTTTAATAATTCCAATTTTTTTAGTATTAGGATATCAATACAGAATAATAGATATAGGAATTAATGGAATGGTTGATGGTGATGATAAGCTTCCAGAATTTAATGAATTTACTTCAATGTTTATTGATGGAATTAAAGTCTTTTTAGTTCAAATTATTTATATAATTATACCAATTATAATCTTTTTAATATTTGCCACATTAAGTCAAGTTACTAACATTCAAGCTTTTGACTTAATAGGATTAATTATAGGAGTAATAGGGTTAATTATTGCAGTTTTATATTCATTTATGGCTATTCCAAATATGATTAAAAACGATGGATCATTTAGTGCAGCATTTGATTTTGAAAGGATTAATGAAGTAATTAAAATGGTAGGTATTCTCAGATACATTGCTTTTGTTATTGGATTAGTATTAATAACTCTTATTATTGCAATTGTAGTTATGACAATTCTTTTATTTATAGCAGGAATATTTGGTGTAGCAATTATCGCAGTTAATCCACTGTCAGCTCCTGGTGTTGTACTTCTTAGTGTTGTTGTTTTCATTGCAATATTCTCTTTTATCGTATCTCCTTACTTATCAATATTTTCAGGACGTGCGAATGGTCTAATTTATGGTGTTGGAGCTTAAAATGAATGTTACTAATATTATAAAAACAAGTTTAAAATACCCACAAACTAGTATTAAAAATGTTGTAATCTATACAGCATTTTTAATTCTTTTTTATATTGCATATAGTTTAGCATATGCCACAATAGCTTTTAATAAGCTATTACAATTGATGTCATATTCTAATATTTCAAATAGCAGAAATTTAGTGTTTTTTAATACATTAATTCAAAATAATTCTATTGTTTTTGCCATATCAATAATCTGTTTAATAATACTATTGATTTTAATAGCAGGCTATATTTACAGAATATACGAAGGATTGGAAAATCTTCCAGACTTCAATAACCTTCAATTATTATTAGTCCAAGGAATTAAAGTAATTGGGTTGTCTATAATTTATCTTATAATTCCTGTTGCAATTCTATTAATAGGATGTAGTTTATATTCAAATATTGGCCTTTTATTAATAATTATAGCTATTATTGCATTAATTATATTAGGATTATTCATTTTACCAATAGCTATGGGCATAATGGTTAAAAACGATGATTTTAAGTCTGCATTAGAATTTGAATCTATTATAGAAAAAATTAAAGAAATTACATTAACAAACTATGTTGGGGCAGTTATACTTTCATTAATAGCTCAAACTATTATTATAATATCATTTCTTGTAATAAGTTTATTATTAATAGCTTTAACAAGTATAATACCAATACTTGGTTTAATTGTTGCAGTAATTTGTTTTATAGTGGATTTCTTTGTTTTTAGCTATTTACAAATCTTTTCTATAAAAGTTTATCAACTATTATGTGATTAAAAATATTTTTTTTCTTCTAAATCATGTATTTTTTTTAATTTTTTATTTTATGGAAATTAATTGCATATATTAAGAATTAAAGATTATGTGTATGTTATTTGAATAAACAGCATTATGATTGATGATTAACTTTTATGAATTAATTATAATTTCCAATAAAATAGAATTATAAAATTGATTTTATATAATCTTTAAATATTTTGTTCAGATATTTTTTTATAAATATGAACAGTTAAATTAATTGCTTAGGCATT
>JABUVA010000065.1 GCA_021442885.1 Methanobrevibacter sp.
TACTGGTGAATATTATTCATTAATGAATCTAAAGTCTCTTGATATATTGCAGCTTGTTTAGTTGTTAAATTACAGTATACATCATTTACAATCTTTTCAGGTAGGTCATCTATAATGTTTTTATCTGTTTTAACTCTTCTTAAAATAAATGGTTCTGTAATAGCTTTAAATTTATTTAAAACAGTTTCATCTCTATTATTCTCAATTGGAGTAATATATTCCTCTGAAAAACTTTTTATTGAAGGTAAATAATGTTTATTTGTAAAGTCAAATATACTCCAATATTCAATTAACCTATTTTCAACTGGTGTTCCTGATAGTGCAATTTTATTTTTAGATTTAATAGATTTAATAGCTTTTGATTGTTTTGTTAAAGGATTTTTAATGTTTTGAGCTTCATCTATTACAATTAAAAACCATCTTTTTTTATTTATTTTTTCTTTATCACTTCTTAAAACTCCATATGATGTTAAAAGTATATCAAAGCCTGTTTTTGGAAGTTCACGTTGGGGACCATGATATATAAATGATTTAAGATTTGGTGTGAATCTTTCAATTTCTCTTTCCCAATTTAAAAGAAGGCCTGCAGGCATAACAATCAACACTTTCTGTCCTTTTAAAAGTCCTTTTTGCTTGAAATGTTGAATAGTTGCTAGTGTTTGTATTGTTTTTCCAAGCCCCATATCATCTGCAAGTATACTGCCAAATCCATTATTAATATTTTGAACAAGCCATGAATATCCAATTTTTTGATAATCTCTAAGTTTACCATTGAAGTTTTTAGGAATTGGAATATCTTCATGTTTTATCATATTTTTAAAAATATCTTTTAACTCATCATCAATATTTACTTCAAAACTTTCAAGTTCTCCTGTTAGTACTGCTTGAATTAGATCGTATGGTGTTGGATTATCAGAAAGTCTGCTTAGTTTTTTTAGAAAACTTTTAACTTCTTTTTCATCAAGTATTATATAGTTATTAGCTATTCTTACTATTCCTTTTGATTTTTTAACTTGTTTTTCAAATTCATCCTTAGATATTTTATAGTTTCCAATTGATATTTCCCAGTCAAAATTTTTAAAGTCATCTTCGCTAATATATGTTTTCCTGCTACTTGTTGGTTTTATATATTTTATCTTTAATTGAGGTTCTGTAAGTCTTTTTAGTTCTTTTGGAAGAATTACTGATATTCCCATTGTCTCTAATATAGGTATTGTATTAGTTAAGATGTTTCTAAATTCTTCTAGATTATAATAAAGAACATCACCAGTTTTTATTATTCTTTCAATTTCAGGTAGGAATTGTTTTATAATGTGTATATCAGTTATTATTTCTTGATAATTTTTATCTTGATTTCTGATAATATCATAAACTCTATTATTCTCTTCTTTTAAATCAATAGTAAATTTATTTAAATCACCTTCAACTTCTAAAAATAGATTATAATCCCTATTTTTATTACTAAAGCATGTAATCCATTGATTGATTAAAAATTCATAATCTTTATAGTTTTTATTAAACCATACTTTTGATCCTAAAAACAAGTCAAATACAGGTTCTCCAATATTTTTTTGAAGTTCTTTTGACATTCCAGATTCTATATAAAAATCTAACATTCCTTTAATTAAAATGGATATAATACTTTGCACTTGTTGTTTTTCTGAAATATCATTACCATTAAATGTTGCAATTTTAACTGGAGTTAGTTTATATAATTGTTCTAATACCTCTTGAATATTTTTATCATAATTTGCAGGAAGCCATTGAATTATATGCCTATCATCAGTTTTAAATAAATGAGGTGTAATTGCACTGTTTTTAATTAAAACTATTGTAAATTTAAAAAGCTTATAAATAAATTGTATTTTTTCATGGTATTGAGTTATATCACTAGCATAATCTAGTTCAGATAAAAATCCCACTAATAATTTCTCATTAAATGAATTGAAAGGATTTTTACAATTTGTGTTAATTTTATATATTCTAAAATCATCTTTAATATCTATTGTAAAATCATCCCATTTATTAGGATTTAACCATTTATTGTTAAATGTTTCATTAAAATCATTTGTTTTTTCATAACTGTAATAATCAGCATCTATAAAATCATAATATTCTTCTCCAGACCAGACTGATTTAAAAAAGTTATTTGAAAATGTTTTTAAGTTTTTATAAAGTTTTGATAGTATTTCTCTAAAATTTCTTTCATAAAAAACAGGGTCATCTTCTAACATAAAAATTGTTTTATTAGACATATTAGTGATTTTATCAAGGGCTACTTTATTTTGAGAGGATTTCCCATATTCTTTTTCATCATTTTTAAAGAATTCATTTACATTTATTATTTCTTTATTTTGAAGGATTTCAAATTCACTAGCTAGGTCAAATCCATGAATTTTAAAAAGTAAAAATGGGTTTTTATCAATCTCATATCCTAATGTATAAATTAAAGCAGCTTCATGTTTACAAGGATTACCAATATCTGGACAATTACAATTAGCATTAATATATTTATCAAATATTCCTACATTATTTAACTTTTTATAAAATTCTTCAGGAATCTTATTATTTAGAATTGATGAAAGAATATTGTAATCATTTTTAATTATATCTATGATTTCTTGTTTTTCAACATCAGAAAGCTGTTTAAAATTAAGTTTTACATTGTAAAATCTACTATAATTGCCTCTTACTTTAGCTGTTAGAGATTTACGATTATATTTTATTTTATATACTCTTCCTTCTAGTGAATAAATATATCCACGTTTAAATCTTGCAGTATCTTTATTATTAGCAGTAAACCATTTATTAGTCCACCAATTTTTAAATGTGCTTTTCATTAATATTATTTTTGTACACTCATTTTATAAAAATAATTTTATTTTATATGGTATTTAAAAAAAGAAAATAGGGATTAAACCCTATTATTACAATCCTATTGCAATATATATAAAAAGACTTGAATAGGATGCAATTATTGAAAATAAACCAATTTTTGCTTTCATATTTTTTATACCATTTTTTTAAAAATTTTGTTCAAATATATTATCTAATTTATTAGATATATAAAAAAAGTCGACTATCACTCCACACATTAGTGTGTAATAATAGTTTTATTAATCATT
>JABUVA010000066.1 GCA_021442885.1 Methanobrevibacter sp.
TTTTATGAAAGAATCACTGATAGTAATGGTGTGGCTAAATTAACAATTAATTTACAACCAGATACATATATTCTTACAGCATACAATCTATTTAATGGTGAAGCATCATCAAACATTGTTAAGGTTTTATCAACTATTGAAGGTAATAATCTTACTAAATACTTCCAAAATGCATCAAGATATAATGCTAAATTTTATAATGAGGATGGAACTCCATTAGCAGGTGTAAAAGTAATATTTAATATTAATGGTGTCTTTTATGAAAAAACTACTAATAGTGAAGGTATTGCATCTTTAAATATTAATCTAAGACAAGGTGAATATATTATTACAGCTACTAATCCTATTAATGGTCAAATGTACTCAAATATTGTTACTATTTTACCAACATTAGTTGCAGATAATCTTGTAATGTATTATAGAGATGGTTCTCAATTTAAAGTCACAGCATTAGATGGACAAGGAAATCCAGCTAGTGGTGTAGATATTAGTATGAATGTTAATGGTATATTTTATTATAGAACTACTAAAGCAGATGGTACTGCTTACCTCACTATTAATTTAATACCTGGTGAATATATTATTACTAGCTATTTTGGTCAAGAATCAATTTCTAATTTAATTACTATTTTTAATAGATAATATTCATTTTTTCATGAATATTATTCTTTTTTTTATTTTTTCTAATAAGATATTAATAAGTTTGAATTGGGGTTTACTATACAACATAATCTTTAAAGTGCTAGAAATCCTAATGGTCTTGTAGATATATTTATTATTACTTTCATTATTTCATTACTTCTTAATAATTCTTTAATTTACAATGTTATTCTATTCATAATATTAAAGTAGAATAAAATTCTACAATAAACAAGTGAAGATGCCCTATATGAATTATTTAATATTTATAATTTATTTCAAATTGTATAAATCGAAAGTATTATATACTTAATAAGATTATTAATAAAGTGGAGATGAATATTATGAATTTTATTTTTAAGAGGGCATCAGTTAGAGAATTCAGTGATAAGGAATTGAATATCTCTAAAGTCGAAAATTTAATAAAAGCAGGAATGCAGGCACCATCTGCATGTAACTCCCAACCATGGGAATTTCTAATAGTTGTTGATGAAGATGATAAAAAAGCAGTTAGTGAAATGAGTCCATATGCAAAACCAGCTGCAAAAGCACAGAAACTAATTATCACAATGGCTAATTCAGATAAATTTAAGAAAACAAAAACAGATAAATGGTTCCCTCAAGACCTTTCAGCATGTACAGAAAATATTTTACTTCAAGCTACTATTGAAGGAATTGGATCAGTATGGTTAGGATTCTATCCATCTGAAGAAAGAGTTAAAAAACTAAAAGAATACTTTGGAATCCCTGAAAATGTAATTCCTTTTTCTGTAATAGCATTAGGATATCCAAAAGAAAAACCAGTTCCACGTAAAAATTTTAAAGCTGAAAAAATACACGTAGGAAGATATTAAAAGTATATAAGAAAATTCTTTATCAAAAACATGATAAAGAATTCTTATCTAAAAATTAAACTAATTTTTTATAATCCAAAAGATTTTTTAAGTAAATCTACGTTTACATAACCTTCTTTATAGATTTTACCAGTAGTCATATCATTAATGACAACTTCAGCTGGAGCAAACATTCCTTTATCAATTTTATAAAAGTCGAATTCAGCTTCTTTAAATACATCAAAGAATGGTTTTCCATATCCGTCAGCTGCTGAAGATGGTAATTGAGAAGCAACATCTGCAATATCATCATCATCTGCAGATTCAACATAATAATAAGTTCTTCCACCAAATAAAACAGCATCATTAGTTTTACCCATAGCTTTTAATCCATCAGGATCAATAGGAGCAATAGGGGCAATACCAGCAGCATGTTTTACTTTTCTTACATCAAAACCAATAGCTTCCATCATTTTATAAGTACCATTTTCAACAACTCTTCCAGAAATTTGGATAGAACCTACAAGAGATGAAGTAGGAGCTACAAGTAAATAAACATCTTCAACTTTAACATTACATTCATCAGCAACATATTGAGCTACTTCTTCATTAGGAAGAACATCAGCTTCTAAAGTTAAAATAGCTAAATCAGCTTCTGTATCTTCATAGTCAATTTCCTCATATGTTTCAGCAGGTTTTTTAGCTATTGCTCTTGCTGGACCAGAACCAAGTGCAAAGAAATCACCAACAGCTACAGACCAACCAGCTTTTTGAGAACCTAATGTAGAAATTGATGGAGAATCAGTTTTAATTTTAACAGAAGGTAATGCGAATTTTTCAGATAAATCTCCAGGAATTGAAATTCCTACATCTGCTAATCCACCAAGACAAACTTTAGTATAAAGTTCACCTGCTTTAAAACTTCCATCTACATTAACACCACAATCAAGAATTGTAGCACCATTAGATAATTTTTCAATAGCGATGTTTAATTCATCAGCACGTTTAATCATTTCATCTACAGTTTTTTTTGCTTCTATATTTACACTTACCATGATTTAACCTCATAGAAATAATAACAATAAAAGTTATCTTATAAAATTATTTATAGTAATTTTCTTATTTATAATTTTATTAATAAAAATCTTTAAATAGTATAAAAATTATCTAATATTAGGTAAGGTGATATATATGCAATTTAAAATAATAATAGATGAGAGTGAATTTACAGCTGAAATGGAAAATACAAAACTTGTAAATGAAATTAAAGATTTAACACCATTAAAATTAGGTTTTAAAAGATATAAAGACCATGAATATTTTGGAAGACTAAATAAAGAGTTAGATATTACAGGGGAAAAACTAACAAATAATGTTAATGCAAATGACATTGTATTTTATAGTGGTGAAAATGCAATTACAATCTTTTTTAAAAGTGTTATTATAGATCCATTTGAAGTAGTTTATTTAGGAAAATTTAATGAGGATATAAGTGAATTTTTAGAGAATAAAGAAGAGATTATTTCACTAAAATTAGATGTACTTGAATAAAAATAAATTTAAATTTGTTCAATAATTAATATGTTTATGATGGGAATT
>JABUVA010000067.1 GCA_021442885.1 Methanobrevibacter sp.
AAAAAAGAAAATAATTTATCTTATCCTGGTATTGAAAATACCGCCCGAATATATGATGAAGCAATGGAACAAGGGTTAGGAAGGGAAGATTTCAGTGCAACTTTTAAAGTTGTAAACAAGGAGTAAATATGAGAAAAATTAAAAAGTTTGCAGTGCTGATGCTTTCAGCAGTTTGTATAATTTCCTTAATTTCTTTCGGAAAGAAAATGAAAAGCAAACCGAAATCTGACACAACGGTACGAGACAGCAATGCAAAGTTATCAGGTACGGTGAACGGCATAGATGACCTCCCTGGAAAGAAAATCGGTGTACAGAATGGAACTACTAGCGATGTCTATGTAGCCGATTATTATGAAGAAGATGAAGAAGGTACAATTATAGAGCGTTATAACAAAGGTATAGATGCTGTAATGGCCTTGAAGCAGGGAGATATCGATTGTGTGATTATCGATAATGGGCCGGCAAGAGTATTCGCGTCTGAGAATAAAGATCTGAAGATACTGGATGAGCCTTTTATAGAGGAAGAGTATGGAATCTTTTTAAATAAATCAAATGGAGAGCTAAAAAACAAAATCAATCAGGTATTGTCAGATATAAAGATGAATGGTACTCTGGATGAGATCATCGGACACTGGATTGGTGATAAAGCGGATCAGAAGTCTTATGAATTAGCAAGCGATATTGATCGTTCCAGGGGAACCTTGGTGATGGCTACGAGTGCGGAATTCCCGCCTTATGAGTCATTGGACGGGGAAAATGTAGTTGGTATTGACGTAGATCTTGCACATGCGGTTGCTGATCAGTTGAGAATGGATTTGAAAATAGAGAATATGGATTTTGATTCTGTCGTGATGGCTGTCACATCTGGAAAAGCAGACATAGGTGTGGCTGGAGTCTCAGTTACAGAAGATCGCCTAGAGAAGGAAAATATTATTTTTACAGATTCTTATGCAAAAGCAAAACAGGTCATTCTTGTAAAACAATAACGATGTGATAGATTAGAGCTGCGGAATATTCTAAATTATGCTGCGGTTCTTTTTATTTATCGAAAATTTATATTGTAATAATTTGACATTTTGTTCATATGTTTTGTAATAGTTTTTGTCTAAAAATAGATACTGATCTATATATAAATGAAAAGAGTATTCCGGTAGTTTTTCATGTGTTGCGTATAATAATAGTTATGAAAAATGTTATGTTGAAACTAAATAAATGCAGCAAGATATTTTAGGAGAAAATAGATCAGAAGGTGCTGGAGTTGTTGAAACCAAGTTATTCGAATATCTTGCCTGAAAGATAAAACGAGTGTGTCTCGAGCGTGAGAGCGCTTAAGCATGGGACTGAAAGTGATACTGTTTGGATAATCCGATTTCAATGCTGCAGCCGGAAATGGTTGACGCAGTTTTGGCAATTAATGACTATGGCACTAGGTATCTGTAAAGTTGTCCTTCGTGTGTTTGTTATCAACGACGAAAAACAAGAGAAAAAACACGCTTTAGGATTTTTAAAGAAACACAATATATCCGAAGCTTAAGGGATTCTTGTACAAAGTATTTTTTATAGAATTAGATATAATAAGAGGAGAACAATTATGCAGAAAAAACCAACAGTTTTAATGATTCTTGATGGATATGGTTTGAATGATAGTTGTGAACACAACGCTATCTGCGAAGCTAGGACCCCGGTTATGGACCAACTGATGAGTCAATGCCCTTACGTCAAAGGGAAGGCCAGCGGCCTTGCTGTGGGTCTTCCGGAAAGACAGATGGGAAATTCCGAAGTTGGGCATTTGAACATTGGTGCAGGAAGAATAATATATCAAGAATTAACAAGAATAACAAAAGAAATAAATGAAGGTGGATTCTTTAAGAACGAAGCGTTATTAAAAGCAGTACAAAATGCTAAAAATAACAATAGTTCATTACACTTAATGGGATTATTATCAGATGGTGGAGTTCACTCACACATAGAACATTTAAAAGGATTAATAAAATTAGCTAAAGAAAATGAAGTTCAAAATGTATATGTACATTGCTTTATGGACGGAAGAGACGTTGCTCCAGGTTCAGGTAAAGACTTCGTAGTTGAATTAGAAAATTATATGGCAGAAGTAGGGGTAGGTAAGATAGCTACTATTTCTGGTAGATATTATGCAATGGATAGAGATAACAGATGGGAAAGAGTACAATTAGCTTACAATGCAATGGTACTTGGAGAAGGTGAAAAAGCTTCATCAGCAGTAGAATGTATGGAAAATTCATACCATGATAACAAATCTGATGAATTCGTATTACCATGTGTTATAGAAACTAATGGTGCTCCAACAGGAACAATTAAAAATGGAGATTCAGTAGTATTCTTCAACTTTAGACCAGATAGAGCTAGAGAAATAACTAGAGCTATTAATGATAAAGAGTTTGCTGGTTTCGAAAGAAAAACATTAAACTTAACATTTGTAACAATGACTCAATACGATAAAACTTTAGAAGGTGTTGAAGTTGCTTACAAACCAGAAAGCATAACTAACACATTAGGAGAATATGTTGCATCAAAAGGATTAAACCAATTAAGAATTGCAGAAACTGAAAAGTATGCTCACGTTACTTTCTTCTTTAACGGTGGAGTTGAAAAAGAAAA
>JABUVA010000068.1 GCA_021442885.1 Methanobrevibacter sp.
ATTTTAAAGAAATGTTAATTAGTGAAAATTATGGGATGTTTGTTGATGCTATTTTTATTAATTAGGTGGTAAACGTGGATTTAAACAGACGATTTGATGAGGCATATGAAAAAATAAAAAAAGAGTCCTTTCTTGAAAATAAGGGACTTGGAAATGAAGTAGGATACTATGTTTTTGACTATAATCCTGCGGATGAATTAAAAATCAGAAAGAAAGTTGATGAAATAGTTAATAAAATCAATTCAAAAGAGGACTTACCTTTTAAAGTATATAACTTTGACTTATATGAAATCATCATTGAAATATTAAAAGAAAAAAACTTTCTAGAAAAAACATTTAAATTCGAAGAAAAAAAGGGTAAAGAATTTGTAAAAGATAAGGTTACAAAGTCTCTTAGATTAACACAAGACTCAAATCTAATTGTAAATTATATTCTAGAAAAAACACCTAATGATTCAGCAGTAGTTTTCCTAACAGGAGTAGGTAAAGCCTATCCTTTATTAAGATCACATCAAGTTTTAAATAACTTACACCAAGTTTTAGACCAAGTTCCAGTAGTATTATTTTTCCCTGGAACATATTCTGGTAATGATTTAAAGTTATTTGACACTTTAGACAGTAATAATTATTATAGAGCTTTCAAATTAGTGGAGTAGAGTAGAATGGAAATTAAAGAAATGTTTAAAAAACCAATTGATAGAGATATTAAAGGGGTTATTAAAGTAGGTCAAAAAGACGAAGAAAACCAGTATCAAGAACTTAATGAATATGTAGTTACATCAGAACTATTAAAACACTTTAGAGAATTTTTCTCAAATTATAATAGGGCTATTAACACAAATACAGATGATATTGGTGTGTGGATTTCAGGATTTTTTGGAAGTGGTAAATCTCACTTCTTAAAAATATTATCTTATATTTTAAACAGTGAAATGGAAGTTAAAGGTAGAAGACCTATTGATTTTTTCAAAGAAGATGAAAAAATTGATGATCCTATGATATTAGCTGATATGGACTCATCAACAAATGTAAGTACTGATGTTATTCTTTTTAATATTGACTCTAAAAGCTCTGCATCATCATCAGATAATACAAAAATACTTGATGTTTTTGTAAAAGTATTTAATGAATTTTTAGGTTACTGTAGTGAATATCCTTTTATTGCTGAGTTTGAAAAAAAGTTAGATGAAGCAAGTAAATATGAAGAATTTAAACAAGCATTCCAAGATTTAGAAGGTTCTGAGTGGGAAGAATCTAGGGATGATTTCTATTTTATTAGTGATTCTGTTATTGAAGCACTTGTAGAAATTAATTTTATGAGCGAAGAAGCTGCTAATAATTGGGTAGAAAAAGCAGAGGATAATTATAATATTTCCATTGAGAAATTTGCAGAAGAAGTTAATGAATACTGTGAAAGTAGAGGAAATAATCATCATGTAATATTTTTAGTTGATGAAGTAGGTCAATACATTGGAGAAAGTACACCATTAATGCTTAATTTACAATCTCTAACAGAGGATTTAGGTATTAAATGTAGGGGAAAAGCATGGATTATAGTTACAAGTCAACAAAACATTGATGATATTATATCTGTTAAAGGCCAAGACTTCTCTAAAATCCAAGGAAGATTCAAAACAAGACTATCCTTATCATCAGCAAATGTAGATGAGGTTATACGTAAAAGGATTTTAACTAAAAATGATTTGGCTTATGATGATTTAAAAGAATATTATAAAGGAGCAGAACCGGTCATTAAAAATCTAATTACTTTTAAAGACAGTGCAGAGATGAAAACTTATGTTGATGGTGATGATTTCGCATCTATCTATCCATTTATCCCATATCAATTTAACCTACTTCAAGCTGTTTTAACATCTATTAGAGAACATGGTGCATCTGGAAAACATTTAGCTGAAGGTGAAAGGTCAATGCTTGCACTTTTCCAAGAATCAGCTAAAGCTATGAAAAATGAAGAAATAGGTGCTTTAGTACCATTTGATATTTTCTACAATGCATTAGAAAAATTTATAGACCACTCACACAGATCAGTAATAATTAAAGCAGAAAAAAACGACAGACTAAATGATTTTGATGTAAGAGTACTTAAAACACTTTTCTTAATCAAATATGTTAAAGAAATAAAATCAAACATAGAAAACATAGCTACTTTAATGGTTTCAAAGGTTTCTGATGATAAAATAGATTTGAAAGATAAAATTGATAAATCTCTAAGAAAATTATCTACAGAAACATTAATACAGAAAAACGGTGAAATTTACTCCTTTTTAACAAATGAAGAACAAGACTTAAATAAAGAAATTAAAAATGAATCTGTTGAAATTGGAGAAATTTTAGATGATGCTGCACAATTCATTTTCTACAAACTAATTAAAGAAAAGAAATACAAATATTCTACAAGATATAATTTCTCATTTAATAAACTAATAGATGATAGAGCTAGTGGAAAACAAACAAGTGATATTGGAATTAGAATAATAACACCATACTATGAAATGGAACTTGTTGAAGGTCAAATAGATTTAAATGGTAAAGTTTCAGAAAGCAATATTGAATATCATCTTAAAGAATTATCAAATGATAAAAATGAA
>JABUVA010000069.1 GCA_021442885.1 Methanobrevibacter sp.
TATTAATATTAAAAATAATTTATATGATTAATAATTGAACGAATGCCAATTAAAATCTATTTTTCAACATTATATGTAAAAATATTATATAACAAAAAATTACAACCTTATAAAAAGGTTTTATAAAAATTAACAATCCTTAAAGTTTATATAATGCAATTACCAAAAATATATATCATAGTATATTATAACAAAATATAATATTTTACATTTAATGTAGAGCATTATAGGTACTATGTATTAGAAAATTTGTGCAAACTATGGAGGAAATATGATAAGAATGAAAAAATATAATAAATTAATATTTATATTAGTTTTTCTTTCATTTATTTCCATTGTATCAATTTCAAGTGCTACTGCTATTAATTTAGATGGTAGTAGTTTCACTGATTTAGACAATGCTATTCAAGCTAACAATAATGGTGAAATTGTATTACAAAGCGATGTAAGTCTTTCTAGCTTTGAAGCTAGTAAATACTCAGAAGGAATCACTATAAATAACACAATAACAATTGATGGAAATAACCATAAAATATCTGCATTATCCAATAATGTGTTTAATGTTAAAGATGGGGGTAGTTTAACTCTTAAAAACATTAACATAATTAATTCAGGAGGATATGCAGAAGTTCATGCTATTTCTGTTGATCAATCCTCATTGCTTAATTTATACAATGTAAATTTTATAGATAATATTGGAGTTGAAGGCTCTTGTATCTATAATAATGGATTTGCTACTGTAAAAAATTGTGTTTTTGATTCTAACACTGCTTTATTAAGTAGTAGTGCAATTTACCAGAATAATATCCTAGCTCAAATCTCAGTTGACAATTGTACATTTACTAATAATAAAAGAAGTGCTATATACATTAATTTAGGTTCTGCACTTATATCAAATTCCAATTTTATGGATAATGACGGTGGTATAAATGTAGTTACAGCTAATGTAACTGTGACCAATAATAGATTTATCAATAATAAAGGAACTGCAATTTATGTTGTATTAGGTAAGTTAAGAGCTACTAGCAATCTTTTTATTAATAATGGTAAAGTTGCAATTGAAGACTTGGATGCTAATGAATATGAATACAATGTTTTTCTCAATAGTCCACAAGGAAAAGCAATTATATGTAATGGAGGCAAAGTCAATAATAATTATTTAGGCTCTAATGATCCTGTATTAGATGGTGTTGTAGTAGGAACAACTCCTACTAACAATGTAGAACTAAGAGTTATTGGGGAAGATGGTGTTGATTTTAATAGTTTAAATATCTATGAACCTACATATGTTACTATACAATATATGGGGGATAATTTAGATAAACTTCCTAGCTTTATAGCTAACATAGAAGTCACTCCTAAAAGATCTATAATGATTAATAATAATAAGGTAATTATTGGTAAAGATCCAGTAAAAATTGACATCATACCTACAAAATCATCAAATGGTTCTCTTATTGTATCATCTGAGTTAAATAATGTATTAACTAAATTTGATTATCATGTAAACTATATTGATTTGAAAAACTATACATTAGATATAGATTATGATCAAACAATAAACTATGGTGATGATTTAGTAATAAATGTTAAGTTAACAGATGAAAACAATAATCCAGTTTCAGGAATTATTAATGTAAAAATTGATAATAAAAATTATCAATTAAACCTAAATGCTAATGGTGAAGATTCAATTTTAATCAAAAACCTTAAAACTGGAAAATATGATATAGAAATTGAATATTTAACATCAAATTATTATTACGACGATATTGAATTAACAAAAACTGTGAATGTTGTAAAATCTACAATCACTCCAATTATTAATGTTGAAAACATTAAAAAAGGAGAAACTGCTCATATTTCTGTTGATTTATTAAAACCTATTACAGGAGAAGTTAACATAGTAATAACTTCTGAAAATAAAGCTGTAAAAGTTAAAGTAATAGATGGTAAAGCTAGTGCTGATTTCAATGGTTTATCTGTTGGAAAGAAAACTGTATGGGTATATTCCTTAGAAAATGAATATTATTATGCATTTGATGTTTATTCATCATTTAAGGTTTCACCTTCAGATGATGGGGGTAGTGTAAAACCTCCAATAATTCCTGATAATCCAACTGACCCTGGCGATTCAGGAGCTGATGAAGGTGGTAGTGGTTCTACTAACCCTGGAACTGATGAAGGAAGTGGTTCTTCTAGTGGTTCTGGTGGAAGTATAATTCCAGGTATAGATGATGGTTCATCTTCCGGAAATCCTACTGACTCTTCTGGTGATAATACCCCATCAAATCCAGATGCTTCAAATGGTAATAATAATGAGAACACTAATGGTTCAGGTACAAAAACTGATAGTCCATCTAGTTCTCAAGATTCTGATGAAATCAATTCAAAAGATTCTAATAGCCAACAAGAAGCAGCAACTGTTGGAGCTGCTAATTTTAATATAAATTCACAAGCAGGTTCCACTCAAGGCCCTTCTGATTCTGGCCAATCAAAGAATGCTTATGAATTAGACAAGAAATCTAAGGAAAATGTTTCCAAAAACATTAGTGTTATTCCTTCATTTGCATTAGTATTAATAT
>JABUVA010000006.1:0-2436 GCA_021442885.1 Methanobrevibacter sp.
ATAAAAAAATAAAATTAAATTTTAGAAATTAATTTTTTAGCACTTTTTAAATCATTGTTATAAATATGGCCAGATGAAGAATGATAATGAACCCCACCAAAGTTCAATTTATTATTTAAAAGCTCTTTATTAATTTCATCTTTAAGTTTCATACCAATGTATGCTATAAAAAACATATTAGAATAAAAAGCACCATAAATATCATTAGATCTAAAGAAACAGTGAATGGTTAACTCACCATCACGTACAATAGCTTGTAATATCTGTAAACATGGAATATCTTCACGATCACAATCAAGAGCAGGGTCATATGTAATAGCTACAGCACGATTACTTCCAATAGAGTTTAAAATTCTATCTTTCATTACATTAAATTGATTTACATTAAAATGTGCTAATATTCTATTAGGATAGCTATATACAAATCCTTGATCAGAATCATCATCAAAGGATTTTACATATTCATAAAGAGCATCAGATTTTATTGGACATCCATCCATATCAAATTTACCAGATTTAATCATGTCTAACATCATTTCATGAGTAAAATTTTGATATTTAGCTTTGAATTTTAAGCCTAAAGGATCGTCGATATAATAATAATTACCTAAATTTTCATATAGGTGATGATTACTATCCTTATAGGTTTCTTTACCATTATTAATGATTTCTTTAACAAATTCTAAATAGCATTGATTAATTGATAACATTGATTATATTTTTATTTTTATAATATATAATATTTATTTTTCATAATATAATAATTGTTAGTATTATAAGTTATAACTTGTAACATATAATAAGAATTTATAAACTTATAATAAATAAATTGATGAAAATAGGTAAACCTCGATAAAATAATTAGATAAATAGCTATTAAAAGACATAAAAAGATAATAAAAATAAAATAATATTATAAGTTATAAGTTATAAGTTATAATATATACTAATCAAATGCTGTCTGTGAAAAGATTATTTAACAATAAATTAATAAAATAAATATTATGTCAGTATTAGATAAAATGAAAGTTCTTACAGATTCAGCACAATATGACTTGTGCGACTATGTGAATCATCAAAAAAGCTCACAAAAGAACTTACCTGGAATATATAATGCCACAGGAGCAAATGGATGTGAAATTCCACTTTTTAAAACATTACTTACAAATAAATGTAAAAATGACTGTAAATACTGTATAAACCAATCTAAAAGAAACTTCACAAGACTTGAACTAGAACCTGATTTATTAGCAAGAATATTTTTAGACTACTATAATAAAGGCCTTGTAAATGGACTATTTTTAAGTTCAGGAATTGATAAAGATGAAGATACTACAATGGAAAAAACAATAGAAACGGTTAGAATTCTAAGAAAAAATTATGGTTATGATGATTATATACATCTTAAAATTGTTCCAGGAGCTTCAAGAGATTCTATTAAACGTGCAATGGGACTTGCCAATAGAGTCAGTATAAATATTGAAGCTGCAACACCAAGTGGTCTTGCTGAAATATCTTCTACTAAAGACTATAATAAAGATATATTGAAACGTTTAAGTTGGATAAATTCTATTGAAAAACATAAAAGTACATACCCAAAATCTACTCATACAACACAACTTATAGTTGGTGCAAATAATGAAACTGATAAAGAAATCCTAACAAGAATGGGTAAAATCTATAAAAAATCAAATTTAAAGCGAACATATTTCTCTGCATTTTCTCCAGTAGAAGAAACAGAGTTTAAAAATAAAGATCCCTGTGATGTTAGTAGAACTAATAAATTATACAGTGCAGATAGTCTACTTAATACATATAATTATAATGTCAAGGAACTTGTATTTGATGAAAATGATAGATTGAATATAAACGAAGACCCTAAAATTTTAGCTGCAAAACAAATGAATATATTTCCTGTAGAAATTAATAAATCTACATATAGAGAATTAATAAGAGTCCCAGGAATAGGGACAAAGTCTGCACGAAAAATAATAAATATAAGAAGAAAACAACCATTCACAGATAAAGAAGATTTAAAAAAAATTGGAGTGGTTGTTAAAAGAGCAGAACCCTATATTAAAATTAAAGGGGAGTATCAATCAGAGCTTGATAGTTTTTAATCTTCTTCAAATAATTTCCAGATTTCAGGATATTTTTTACTAACAGCCTCTTCAATAATTAAAGAAGCTTCTTTACTAATACTAAACTCTGGTTCGGTTTTTCTTAGATATCTAAAAACTGCAGCAGATTGAGCAGACCATAAAGTTATTCTAGGATTTTTAGCAACAATACCTTTAACTTCTTCAATATTAGCTAATTCTCTTTCAGATAATTTAATCTCATCTTCTACAATATCTTCTTCAATAGAATTATCTTCATTTTCTATAGTAGAAATATCCTCTTCAATTTCCAATTCCTCTTCTACATCCTTAGTTT
>JABUVA010000006.1:2611-3757 GCA_021442885.1 Methanobrevibacter sp.
TAACTACTTCCTCAACTTCTTTTTCAATAGCAGAAGCCTCTTCTACAACATCATCAATAGTTTTATCCTCATTAAGCATATCTTCTAAAGATACTGAATTATTAGTATCAAAATCTTCATTATAATAATCTGGAATTAAAGAATCTAATCCTTTTCCTAAACCAGTAGATTTTTTTCTAGCCATAACATTACTCCTCCCTCATAATAATCTCATTAGCTAAGCTTAAATAAGCTTTAGTTCCAGTACTATCTGGATCATGTATTAAACATGGTTTTCCATGACTTGGAGCTTCAGCAAGCTTAATATTTCTTGGAATTATTGTTTTAAATAGTAAATCATTATCTGAAAAGAAATTTTTAAGTTCCTTGTGAACATCTCTACTTAATCTTGTTCTTTTATCATATAAAGTTAAAAGAATACCTTTAATTGGAGTAGGACTTCTAAGTCTAGACTCAACTAATTTAATTGTATTAATTAAATCAGCTACACCTTCTAATGCATAATATTCTGCTTGAATTGGTATTAAAACACTATCTGAAGCTATTAAAGCATTGACTGTTAGAACTCCTAAAGATGGAGGTAAGTCAATGAATATATAATCAAATAATGGAACAACATCTTTTAAAGTTTCCTTTAATCTAATATGATAATTTTCATCATTACTTAATTCAACACTTGCACCACTTAATGAAACATTACTTGGTATAATGAAAAGATTTTTAATAAAAGTAGAAATGGTAGCTTTTTTTACATTAATATTTCCTATAAGTGCATCATATATTGTATTTTCTAATTCTGTTTTTACTAAACCAAAGCTAGTAGTGGCATTTGCTTGAGGATCCATATCTACAATTAATACTGATTTGCCCATAACCGCTAGAGAAGTTGCTACATTTACTACAGTAGTTGTTTTTCCACAACCTCCTTTCTGATTCATAACAGCTATAACTTCACCCATTAAATAATCTCCTTTAATAACATATAATTAATAATAATTGATTTTAAGATGATTTCTTGAAATTATGTTATATCTTATAATTTTTCATTTAGAACTTTTAACTAATTTCTTATAAACTATAAATTTTAAGTTAAAAGAATTAACTTAAAACAAATAACCTCTAACTTAAAAAACATAAGTTTTCAGT
>JABUVA010000006.1:3802-5430 GCA_021442885.1 Methanobrevibacter sp.
AGTTAAAAGAATTAACTTAAAACAAATAACCTCTAACTTAAAAAACATAAGTTTTCAGTTATTACAACTAAGTTAAATCATATAAGTTAAAATATCTAACTTTTAATATTTAAGTTTTAAGTTAAAAATCATAACTTAAATGAAATAACTTCTAAAATCTAACTTATAAATTATAAGTAATAATATATAACTTATAAGTTATAAATTCTAAAAAATAATTTTTAAGAAATAAGTTATAACAAATTAATTATAAAAAATAACTTATAAGTTATAACTAAAAATAATAAAAAAAATAAAAGATGGAAATTAACAATTTTTCATTGATCCATCTATAAATTTAGCATAACCTTTTAAATCTAACATTCCGTGGCCTGAGAAGTTAACAACAATTGTTTTTTCTTCACCAGTTTGTTTAGCTTTAATAGCTTCATCAATACCAGCTTTAATAGCATGAGTAGTTTCAGGAGCTGGTAATACACCTTCACATTTAGCAAATGTCATACCTGCATTAAATGCATCTCTTTGTTGAGCAGTAGTAGGATTAATAATATTTTCTTTAACAAGTAAAGATACAATAGGAGACATTCCATGGTATCTTAAACCTCCTGCATGAACAGAAGGAGCAACAAAGTCATGGCCTAAAGTAAACATTTTAAGCATTGGAGTAAATCCATTAGTATCTCCAAAGTCATATTCATAATTACCTTCTGTTAAAGTAGGACATGCACTAGGCTCAACAGCTATAAATTCTGTATCTGAATTTCCATCAATTTTATCTTTAATAAATGGGAATAAAGATCCAGCAAGATTACTTCCACCACCAGCACAAGCAACCATTACATCAGGTTCTTCTTCAGCTATTTCTAATTGGGTTTTAATTTCTTGACCAATTACTGTTTGATGTAGCATTACATGGTTTAAAACACTTCCTAATGAGTATTTAACATTGTCTTTTTCAAGAGCTTCTTCCATTGCTTCTGAGATAGCTACTCCTAAAGAACCTGGATGGTCTGGAGTTTTAGCTAGAATTTCTCTTCCGATTTTTGTATTTTCACTTGGTGATGCAAATACATTTCCATCATAAATGTTCATTATGTTTTTCCTATCAGGTTTTTGATTAAAAGAAACTTTTACCATATATACTGTAATATCAACATCAAGTAAACTACCAGCTAAAGATAATGCAGTACCCCATTGTCCTGCACCAGTTTCAGTGGTAAGGTTTTCAACACCTTCTTGTTTTGCGAAGTATACTTGTGGAATTGCACTGTTTAGTTTGTGTGATCCTGTTGGCGATGTATCTTCTCGCTTAAAGTAAATTTTAGCAGGAGTATTTAATTTTTCTTCAAGTCTTCTAGCTCTTACAAGTGGAGATGGTCTTCCCATTTGCATATAAAGCTCTCTTACTTCATTTGGAATTTTAATATTTCTTTCTGTTGCAAATTCTTGTTCAAGAGCTGTTTTAGTAAAAACTTTTTGTAAATCGCTAATTTGATCTTTTCCCTCACTATTTTTTGGTTTAGGTAATTCTAGTGGTAAGTCGGCAAGTATATTATACCAATTTTTTGGCACATCATCAGGAGTTAAATTAATTCTAAAATTTTCTGTCATATTTATCACCAAATAAC
>JABUVA010000006.1:5464-8899 GCA_021442885.1 Methanobrevibacter sp.
ACAAAAATGTACATTAAATTATTAATAAAATAAAAACAAAAAAATAAAATATGAAAATAGTAGCAATAGATGTAGGAACTGGAACACAAGATATTTTAATATATGACGATGAAAAAGAGTTAGAAAACTCAATTAAACTAGTTTTACCATCTCCACACCTTTACATAGCTCAAAAAATAAGAGAAATTGAAAATGATATTTATTTTGAAGGAGAAATAATGGGTGGAGGAAAGCTAAAAAATGCAATATTGGAACATATGGAAAAAGGATATGAAGTTGTAATGGAGCCTAATTGTGCAAAAACAATAAGAGATAATCTTGAACAAGTAAAATCATATGGAATTAAAATAGCTAATCCAAATGAAGAGTATAAAGGTTATACAAAAATATCACTAGGAGATATTAACATTAAAAAACTTGCAAAAGTAGTAATTGAATATGACCTAGATTTTGATTTTGATAATATAGCAATAGCTGTACAGGACCATGGTTTTAATGAAAATATGGGAGATAGAGATTTTAGATTTGAAAAAATCAGAGAAAAATTAAATAAACCAATTAAACCTGAAGAATTTGGCTTTATAGGAAATGTTCCAAATTATTATTCTAGAATGAAAAGTGTAGAGAAAAGATTAGAAGATGAAGGAATTGATGTAAAACCATTAATAATGGATACTAAATTTGCATCAATAGCTGGGATGCAATATGATGAAATAGCTAAAGGTCTTAATAGCTATGTAGTAATAGATATTGGAAATGGACATACAACAGCTGCATCAATTGAAGATGGTAAAATTCAAGGCTTATTTGAACACCATACCTCAAATTTAGATGGAAAGTCATTAGATACCTACATTACAAAACTAGCAAATGGTACTATAACAAATAAAGAAATTTATGAAGACCATGGTCATGGTGCACATGTTTTAAATCCATTATCAAAACTTGAAAAAGTAATAGTTACTGGTCCTAAACGTCATCTAATTGAAGATTCTGGTCTTGATTGGCATCATGCATGTCCTGGTGGTGATGTAATGATGACTGGAACCATTGGTCTTATAAAAACACATGAATATTTAAAAAGTGGTTAAATGCTTAATTTAGATTCTCATATACATAGCTGTTATTCAGCAGATTGTTTAACAAGACTTGAAGATATTATTAAAATAGCTAATAATAAGAATCTTGATATAATAGCTATTAGTGATCATGATACAGTTGAAGGTTCGAAAGTTGGAAGAAAAATAAATAATACTGATTTGTTAATTATACCATCTATTGAAATCTCCTCAAGGGACGGTCATATAATAGGATTAGGTTGTCAGGAGCTTATAGGAAAAGGTCAAGACCCAGCTGAAACTATTGATAAAATACACGACCAAGGAGGATTAGCAATAGTACCTCATCCTTATTGTTTTTATAGACATGGACTACTAGATAAGACAAGTGATAAATTGGATTTTGATGCAATTGAAGTTAAAAATGCAAGATTTATTTTTGGATATTCAAATAACAAGGCAAAAAAATTATCAAAAAAAGAAAAAATTCCAGGACTAGGTGCAAGTGATGCACATTATAAAAACTTTATAAAAGACTGTTATACACAAATTGATTGTGAAAAAGATATAGATAGTGTTTTAAAAGCAATTAAAAAAAATAAAGTAAGTGCCCATGGAAAGGGAACCTCTAATATAAAATTAGCAGAATATCTAATAGAAAAAAATATTTTAAAAAAAAATAAATAAAATTACTCATCAGATCTACTAATGAGTAAAAGTTTGTTAATAGAATCTAAAACAGCTTCAACACTAGCCATAACAATATCTTCATTTGTAGCCCTACCAATAGACTTATTTTTAGAATCAGAAGTTATAACAAAAACTTCAGCTAATGCATCAGTACCACCAGTAATAGCTTCTAGATTATATTCTTCAAGCTCAATATCCATAGTATCAGATATTAAAGATCGAATAGCATTTAAAGCAGCATCAACATTACCAACACCAGTAGCAGATACTTCTTTTTCAACACCATCAATTTCTAATTTTACAGTAGCTGTAGGAGAAACATTAGCACCGAAAAATAGCCCTAAACCTAATAATTTAATTGGTGTTTCTTTAGCAGCACTTATTTGAGTAATAGCTAAAGCTTTTAAATCATAATCAGTAATAGTTTTACCTTTATCACCTAAAGCTTTAACTTGATTAAATACTTTTTCAAATTGATCATCAGTTAATTCAATATTGTATTCTTCAAGTTTAGATTTTAAAGAATTAGCTCCAGTGTGTTTTCCAATAACAATTTTTCTAGAATGACCAACAAGTTCCGGTGAAATCGGTTCATAAGTTAAAGAATTTTTTAAAATACCATGAACATGAATTCCAGATTCATGGGCAAAAGCATTTTCACCAACAATAGGTTTGTTAATAGGCATTTTAATACCTGTAATTCTACCAACAAAATCAGATAGATTATAAAGTTGAGTAGTGTCAATACCAATATCAATACCATAAACAGCTTTAAGAGTAACAACTAATTCCTCAATAGAAGCATTACCTGTCCTTTCACCTATACCATTAACAGTAACATGAGCTTGACTAGCACCATTTTCAATAGCTGTTAGTGTATTAGCAGTAGCTAAACCAAAATCATTATGAAAATGAACACTAATAGGAATATTAATATGTGATTTTAACTCAGAAACTAAAGCTTTAGTAATTATAGGAGTTAATACACCAACAGTATCAGGTACATTAATAAAGTCTACACCAGCATCAACAACAGCTTTATAAACATCAATTAAGAAATCTCTTTCAGTTCTAGTAGCATCTTCAGCTGAAAATTCAACAGTCAACCCATGATCTTTACCATATTCAATACCAGCAACAGCTGTTTCAATAATAGATTCCTTGTCCATTTTAAGTTTATAATCTCTATGAAGAGGAGAAGTTCCAATAAATGTATGCATATAATCCAAATCAGCATCAAGAACAGCATCAACATCATTTTTAACAGTTCTTGCCAAACCTACAGCAGTAGCATCAATAACCTCTTTAATTTGAGAACAAGCCAAGACTTCTCCTGTAGAAGAAGCAGGAAAACCAGCTTCAATTTTATCAACACCAATATTATCAATCTTTTGGGCGATTTGGATTTTTTCATCAACAGTTAAAGCAAGCCCTGGAGCTTGCTCACCATCTCTCAATGTAGTATCAAAAATATAAATTTTATCAGCTAAATCCATATTTTGTTTTTTAATTGATTCAATATCTAAATTATACATATTAAAACTTCCAATAAACTACTATTTTTTATCTTTTTCTTTTTTAACTTTTTGTTTTTTAGAGCCTTTAGCTAGTTTAATAAGAATAGCCAGTATAATAATTACAACAATTATAACAAGTAATGTATAATAAAAGAATACTGGAAGTGGTG
>JABUVA010000006.1:8942-21322 GCA_021442885.1 Methanobrevibacter sp.
GCAAAGAATAAACTATTACCATAGATTACTGGAGATGATGAAATAGGACTGTTAAATAAAAGAGTTCCTGGATTATAAGAAAATTCTTGTTGTCCTGAATATTTATTTAAAACATAACCATAACCATTGTCAGAACCAAAAGCGATTTTATTATCCTTTAAAGCAGGAGTAGAAACAACAGGAGCACCAGTTGAAAATGACCATTTAATATTACCATCTCTAACATCAACACAAGTAAGATTACCACTATCAGAACCTGCATAAACATTATTATCATAATCATCTATTGAAAAAGATCCTCTAATTTTATTATCAAGACTTGTTTTCCAACAAAGATTACCATTAGTAATATTATAAGAATATAAATTTCCATCATTAGAACCAATAATTACAATATCCTCATTAGCAGCTGGTGTTGAATAAATCTCATCACCAGTAGTAGCAGTCCATTTTTCTTTACCATTTAAATCTAGACAATAGAATTTAGTATTAGTACTACCTATAAATACACTGTCATTTGTAACAATAGGAGAAGATTTAAGATTACCTCCTAAATCAACATCAACTGTTTTGTTACCATTAAAATCAAGACCATATAAATGACCATCATTACAACCAAAGAATATAGTATCATTAGTAACAAATGGTGTTGATTCAATAGAACTTGAAGTATCGAATTCCCATGTTACTTTCTTTTTATCTATATTAATAGCTTTAAGACCTTTTTCAGTTCCAACATATAAAGTACCATTATGTATTACACAAGAAGAGTTAGATTTAGCATCTAAATCCAAATCCATATCAACTTTACCTGTACTCATATCAATAGATTTTAGTATACCATTACTAGTAACAATATACATAAAATTATCCAATATAGCAGGAGAAGATTTTATTGGAGAACCTAAATCAGTACACCAAAGATTAGAAACAAAATCAGAAGCATCTTCTAAATATCCAGTATGTGCAATATTTTCCTGGAAAGTATTCCAATCATTTGCAGCAATTGGACTAATAGCTAAAATAAAAATCATGAATATTAATAAAAGTTTTTTCATCAAAATCACCTACACATCCCTATTAAATGTTTTAACTCCAATAATGAAGAATAATAATGTAAACGCAATTAAAATAACAATATCTATCCACACATCTCCTAAAGTTTGACCTTTAAGCATAACTCCCCTCATAGCATCATTTAAATATGTTAATGGGAAGATATAAGCTATTTTCTGGAAAATCCAAGGCATTGTTTCAATTGGATAAAATACACCTGAAACAAACATCATTGGCATACAGAAAGGCATTACCATTTGAGTATAATCTTCTTGAGTAGAAGTTCTTGCTGATAACATAACACCAAAACCAACAAAACATATCGCACCTAACACAAGAAGTATGAACGTCGGAATAATACCACCTTTAATCGAAACATTGAATAAAAATATAGCAAGCCCAAGTAATATTAAAGCTTTTACAAGCTCAACAAGAAGCTTGGATATGATTTTTCCTCCAATAACAGTAGAAATATTAGTAGGAGTCATAAATAATCTAGGTAATTCTCCAGTTTCACGTTCACCAGCAATAGATGAACCCATACCCATCATACAACTCATCATAATAGTCATGCCTAAAATAGCTGGAACTAAAAAGTCCATATACCTAATATTACCATATATTTTAGTAATGTGTAAACTTACAGCTTCAGAAAATTCATTTAAAGTATTGTCTGTATTATGATTAGCAGAAGCGTTTTGTTGAGATAATTGAACTGTTCCTTGGCTACTAGCTAGTTGCATATTTTGAGATTGACTAGCCATTGCTGAAATCTTAGAGAAAATTCCTTGAGTAGCAGGAATTATAACCTGAGATGCCATCTGATCCGATGAATCTAAATAAAGAGTTACAGATTTCGAACCCGTACTATTAGAATCATAATCAGCCGGCAGAATAATTGCTGCTTTTACTTTTCCATCATCAACCATTTGTTTAGCATTATCAATATTGTCCGTTACTTCAACAACTTTATAAACATCTGTATCTTTTATTGTTTCTAATGTCATGTTAGATAGTTGACCATTATCTTGAGAAACAACAACTATTGGTAGATTTGATAATTCTCCACCCATACCATATCCAAATAATAACATCATAATAAGTGGAAATACAATCATAGCTACAATACGAGGAGGATGTCTTTTAAGACTTAATAGGTCTTTTTTAATTAACCAATATATTTTTTTAAGCTCGCTCATCTTCATTCACCTCTGCAGTAGCTTTCATAAATACATCTTCAAGAGATGGTTCTTCAGTAGCTATTGATTTAATATTAATACCTTTAGATATGATATTTTTTAAAATATTAGAAATAGCTTCATCATTAAAATTATCAATTCTAAGAGTTATACGTCCATTATGTGAAATATTAACTTTATGTACATAAGGATTATTTCTTAAATCTTCAATAATTTCTGGAGAATTATCTTCTAATATAAATGATATTTTTCTAAATAAAAGATGGTCTAAATCATCATCAATTTTTTCTGAAAATACATCAGTTGCATGAGTTTGAGTTAAATCTTCAATTTCAGCTTTTTCTTTAAGAATTGATTCTAAAGAATTACTAATATCAGCATCATGTTCTTTTTTAACTGATACTGCCAAACCATCTTTAAGTGCTTGAGGAGTATCGTAGGCAACTAGATTTCCAGTATTTATAATGCCTAAAAAGTCACAAAGTTTATCAACTTCGTACATATCATGGGAACATAAAATAATGGTGTGTCCATCATCATTAAGTTCTCTAATTAAATCCCAAAGAATTCTTTTAGTAGTTGGATCAAGACCTATTGTAGGTTCGTCTAAAAATAAAATATCTGGACGATGAACTAAACTAGCTACAAGAGATGCTTTTTGTTTTTGACCTCCTGATAATTGTTTAACAAGTTTGTCTTTTGCATACTTTATATCTACTAATTCCATTAAATCTTCTATTCTATCAAATTTCTCATCTACTGGAACACCATAGAAATCAGCACATAACTCTGCGTTTTCAAGAATTGTTAAATCATTATACAAACTAACTTGTTGTGGTACCATACCTATTATTTCTCTAACTTCGTTAGGATTTTTAGTTATATCGTATCCACCAACAATACCTGTACCTTCAGTAGGTTGTATTAAACAAGTAAGCATTTTAATTGAAGTAGTTTTACCAGCCCCATTTGGACCAAGTAATCCAAAAATTGATTTGTCTGGAATTTTAAGATTTAGAGAATTAACTGCTGTGAAATTCTTATATTTTTTAGTAAGATTTTCAGTTTCAATAGCATATTTCATACTATCCTCCTTGTTTATCATAACCAGTCATATCATTGAAAAATTCTACCCAAAGATCATCGTGAATTAAACTAACCCATCTAACTTTAATAGAGTCTAGGAATTTAGTTCCTTCATTGGTAATTTCATAAAATTTAACATTTTTATTATTGATTACTCCTTCTTCACTTTTAATAAGGCCGTTTTCTTCCATTTTTTTTAATATTGGATATATTTTAGCAGGGTTGAATTTTTTAGATTTTTCAGAAAAATTCTCATCCTCCCTAAATACCTTAAAAAATTTGTCTAGTTCAATAGAAATTCCATATCCATGAATTTTTTGTTGGCTAATTATCCATAAAATTAGAATACGGGAAATTCCATTGTGAAATTGTTTTACAAATAGTTTATTAGATTCATTTAAAGTTTCATAAGTTTTCATGTTTGCCTCCTATATTAAACTATTATATATAAAAAATTAATATATAAAATTTTCTATTATAGTGATAATTTCTGAAAATTTATTAATCTTAAAATCAGTAATATTTAAAAGCTTGTCTGAAACCTCTTCAGATTGTTCTAAAGTTAAAATTGATAAATCAGCAGCATTAAAAGCTAAAATATCATTTAAACCATCCCCGACCATTGCAACTTTATAATCTTCACTTTGAAGCTGTTTTACAATCTCACATTTACCATGAGTAGAAACAGTACCAAAAGCATTGTTAGGATTAATGTCCAATAGAATAGCTAACTCTTTAATAGCTCCTTTCCTATCACCAGAAGCAATGAAAAATTCAACACCTTCATCTTGTAATTTAGATACAGTAGATTTAACAGAAGGGAATAATTTACCAGCAGAAGTAATAGTATACCTAATTCTTTTCTCTTTAATATCAATAATTAAAGCAGAACCATTACATAATTCAAAATTAGGGATTTTATCTTTTAAAACATTGAACCCATCTAAAATATCACCAATAGTAGCTACTCTATCATTATAAATAATATCTGCAACTACACTTCTAGGAATTTCTTTATTAGGAAAACTAACATCAAAATCAATATTATATTTATTAACAATATCAGAAATTAAAAAATCTCTAGGAAGTCCAATAAGTTCTCTAGTATCAAACTGTAAAATAACCAAATTAAGATATTCTCCAGAATCAATTAAATCCAAAGAATTAATATTAGTTAAAATATCACCAGATTCAATATCTTTAATTGCCCTATACCTCTCAAGGATAGTTCCTGAATTATCACAAACAACAGCTTTTTTCATAATGTTAAATATATTATATCTAAAAAATTAAAAATGTTTCTACTGAAAATTTAAAAATATCAAATAGTACAAAAACCGAATATATTTAAACATTAAAAAATAAATTAATACTTATTATATATTATGATTATTTAGGTGTTCTAATGAATGTTATTGAAAAATTAAACTCCATAAAAAATCAAGAAATAACAGCTAGAGACAATGTGGAGCAATATATAAACGTTATCGATGAGAAAAATGACTCCATTAACGCTTTTCTAGAAAAAAATTATGAAAAAGCTATTGAACAAGCTGAAGCTATTGATAAAAAAATAGCTAATGGAGAAGATGTAGGAGCTTTAGCTGGACTTGTATTTGGAATTAAAGCAAATATAAATGTTGAAGATATTATAACTTCAGCAGCATCAAAAACTTTAGATAATTATATTGGAAGTTATAATGCTACTGTAGTTGAAAGAATTCTTGAAGAAGATGGAATTATAATAGGAATTAACAATATGGATGAGTTTGCAGCTGGAAGTTCAACTGAAACTTCTTATTATGGTCCTGTTCAGAATCCTGCAGCTCCTGGAAGAATTCCTGGTGGTTCCAGTGGTGGTAGTGCCGCTGCAATAGCTAGTGATATGTGTGATATTGCAATAGGTTCTGATACTGGTGGTTCTATTAGAAATCCTGCTTCCCATTGTGGTGTTGTTGGTTTTAAACCTACTTATGGACTTGTTTCAAGACAAGGACTTCTTGATTTATCAATGAGTTTAGATCAAATTGGACCTTTAGCTCGTGATGTAAGTGGAATAGCTGTTGCATTAAATACTATTGTTGATTATGATTCAACTGAATGTACATCTCTTAAAGAAGATCCTATTGATTTTACTTCTGTTTTAGATGAAACTTCTCTTGAAGGTATGAAAATAGCTGTTTGTAAAGAGTTTATTGATGTAACTGATGATGAAATTAATAAAACTGTTAATAAAGCTATTCAAAAATTAGTAGATTGTGGAGCTGAACTTGTTGAAGTATCATTTGATAATATTGATCTTTGTCTTCCAACTTATTATTTAATTAATTATGTTGAGTTCTTTTCAGCTACTAGAAAATACGATGGTAGAGATTATGGTTATAGAATTGAAGAAGTATGTGGTGAAGAAGTTTTAAGAAGAATTGAAATTGGTTCTCATATTTCTCAAAAAGAGTTTAGTGGAAAATTCTATAAAAAAGCTTTACAAGCTAGGTCTCTTATACGTGGGGAAATTAATGCAATGCTTGAAAATGTTGATTTAATTGTTGGCCCTACTGTTCCAAAACTTCCTCATATGATTGGTGATGAATTATCTCCACTTGAAATGTATGCTTATGATATTTTAACTGTAATAGCTAATTTAGCTGGAATTCCTGCAGCTAGTATTAAAGCTGGTGAGGTTGATGGTATTCCTGTAGGTTTACAACTTCAAGCTAAACCATTAGATGATTTAAAAATTATTAAGGCTATGAGTGTATTTGAAAACACTCAATAATTTTCTTTTTTTATATTTTTACACTTGAAACCTATGTCTAAAATATATTAATTTTATTATGACTTAATCTAAAAAGAGCGATAAAATGAAAAAAATTGGAATAACATATATAAAAGGAGCAGTTCCAGGATTTGAAAATTTTGGAAAACTACCAACAGATTTTGTAAACTCAGAAGGTCTTGTTAATGGAGTTCCAGCACATGAAGAATTAGATGCTCTTATAATTCCAGGAGGAACATTAATAGAATCTGCTGATTATAATGATTCCTTTAAAAAAGAAATTAAACTAATGGCAAAAGAAGGTAAGCCAGTAATTGGAATTTGTGCTGGTTTTCAACTGTTAGGAAATCAAACAGATGTAGGTCGTAAGTCTGAATTTCCAATTATAAAAGAAGGTCTTGGTTTAATTAATGTTGAATTTTCACCACTAGTTTCAAGTGATCGTGTTAGGGCAAAAGTATTTAACAATTCATTTCTTGTTAAAAATCAAAAAGAAGATGTTACAGGTTTTCACACACATACTTATGGAAAAATTACAGGAGATGCAAAACCTTTATTTTACTCACAAATTCAAAGAATGAACTATTCAGATGTTAATTCAGATAACAAGTACAATATATTTTCAGGTGCAGTAAATGATGATGGAAATGTTATTGGTACAATGATTCATAATATATTAGATGAAAATCCAATACTTGTTAAAAATCTATTTGAATATATAGACGCAACAGAAGAAGATATAGAAAGTGTTTATAAAAGAAATCATGAATATAGAAGAAAATTAAATGAAGAAGTTGGAATTAAAACAAAAATAGCTATTGATAAAAGACCTAATGTTAAAAACCCTAAGTTTTTAATAATAGGAAGTGATGGATCTGAAAGTGGAAAAACATTTATACAAACAGGGCTTGCTGGAGCTTTAAGAAAAAGAGGATATAAGGTTTGTCTTTTAAAAGTTGGTCCTGATGCAAGAGATATAATTCCAGGATTATACCTAACAAAAGGAAATATGGAAGAGTATAGTTGTATAAAAATAGGTCATCTAGGTTGGTGTGATTTAGAATCTGGTATAAATAAAATTAAAGATTCAGATTATGATATTGTTATTATTGAAGGTGTTATGAGCGTATTTACAGGTATTTTAAATAAAATAACTCCTTATTCAGCAAGTGAAATAGCTATAGCTGGAAATATTCCATTATTACTTGTTAGTGGAGTTAATAAAGGTGGAATAGAAACTTCAGCAGTTAATTTAGTATCTCATGCAAATCTTCTTGAAAAATTAGGTGTTGATGTTAAAGGTGTTATTCTAAACAAAGTTTATAATGAGGAAATTTTTAAAAATACCATTCCATATATAAAAAATAATACAAATGTAGAAGAGGTATTTTCAGTTGATAAATTTAAAATGCCTACAAGAGGAAGTATTCCAGAAATTGAAATTAAGTATGATTTATTTTCACTAGCTGCTTTAGAAACTGTTGAGAAAAATTTAGATATAGATAAAATAATATCAATGGCTAGAGAAGTAGAATTTAATGGTTATTTAACATTTGATGAGATTAAAGAGAAATTTAATTAATAATTTCTTTTCAGATTATGGATAAGCTTAAATAGTATTAAAATATGGATTTTAAATTTAAAAAGAGAGATATTATATAAAATATTAAAAATAAAATAATAAAATAATAAGTAGCTATGGGGGAGTATTTTTGGATAAAAAACAGATAATAAAACTAGCTAAAAAAGATTTTGAAAAAGCCTGGATTGAATCTGCAAACCTAGTATTAAAACCACATGCAGATGAAACATATCCAAAACTTAGATATGAAATTGGTAAATCACACGTCTTATATGATACTTTACAACAATTAAGAGAAGCTTATTTAAGATTAGGATTTGATGAAATGGTAAATCCTATCTTTATAGATAAATCTCATGTTCACAAACAGTTTGGAAAAGAAGCACCAGCAGTACTAGATAGATGTTTCTTCACAGCAGGCCTACCAAGACCAGATATTGGAATAGGAGTTGAAAAACTCACACAAATTGAAGAACTTGGTGTAAAATTAGATGAAGAAAAAACAAACAATCTTAAAGAAGTATTTAGAGGATATAAAAAAGGAACTGTAGATGGAGACGATTTAGTACTAGAAGTAGCTAATGGACTAGATGTAGAAAATGATATAGGATTACGTGTTCTTGAAAAAGTATTCCCAGAACTCTACCAACTAGAAGCAATAGCACATAGAGACACATTAAGATCCCACATGACATCAGGCTGGTTTATTAGTTTATCAGAAATGTGTAAATATCCAAAAAAACTTCCAATAAAAGCATTTTCAATAGACAGGTGTTTTAGACGTGAACAAAAAGAAGATGCAAGTCATTTAAGAACATATCACTCAGCAAGTTGTGTAATAGCTGATGAACAAGTAAGTCTTGATAGTGGTAAAGCAGTCTCAGAAGCACTACTTGAATTTTTCGGATTTTCAAAATTTAAATTCATACCAGATGATAAAAAATCAAAATACTACACTCCAAACACCCAAACAGAAGTTTATGGATACCATCCTAAACTTAAACAATGGGTAGAAATAGCTACATTTGGGCTTTACTCACCAATAGCACTAGCAAACTATGGAATAGATTTAGAAGTAATGAATCTTGGTTGTGGAGTTGAAAGAATAGCTATGGTTTTAAATGAAATCTCAGATATTCGTGAAATGGTATATCCACAAATATATAAAAGTTTAAGTTTAACAGATAGAGATTTAACAACTATGATTTCATATAACCTTTATCCTGTAACAGATGATGGAGTAAATTTAATGAACAAACTTATTGAAGTTTGGAAAGATAAAGGAAACTCAAAATCCCCATGTGAATTTAAAGTTTATGAAGGAGAATTCTTAAACCATGATATTATAGTAAAAGCTATTGAAAAAGAAGAAAATACAAACTTATTAGGCCCAGCTGCAACAAATGAAATTTATGTTTATGATGGAAACATATTAGGAATCCCTGAAAACTATGCTGGTGATGATAAACTAATTTTAAAAACCCTTGAAGATGGAATAGCTACTAATATAGAATACTACAAATCAATAGCAGCAGCATATGCATATAAAATAGAAGAAGCAGTACTATCTAATGAAAATAAAATATCATTAAGAAGTACTTTGGCAAAAGCATTATCTGATGTTAATTTAGTATTAAACAATACAGCTATGAGATTTATAAACAATGAAAATAAATTGATAGATATTAGAGGACCTATATTTTCAACTGTTGAAATGGAGGTAAAATAAATGAAATTAACAGGTGATGTAACAACAGGCTTGGGAAAAGGAGCCTATTTTCTATCACAAGATTTCTATAAAAACGCATTAAATGAAAAGTGTGGATTTATTCCATTTCCAGGAACATTAAATATAATAGTTCCTAAAAACAATTTAAATGAAATTAATACAATAAAAGAAAATTGTAAAAATATGATAAAACCAGAAGGAAAATTTGGAGCAGTAAAATACATAAAAGCCACATTAAATGAAAAAGTCAAAGGAGCTATTTTATTTCCAGCAAAAACAACCCATGAAGAAAATTATTTAGAATTTATAGCACCATTAAACTTAAGAAAAGAACTTAATTTAAAAGATGGTGATGAAGTTACACTTGAAATATATGTCTAATAAAAAACTTTTTAAAATATAATAAATAAAATTAAATCTAAGTTCTCAGGGCGGAGTGAAATTCTCCACCGGTGGTGATTACAAAAAGTATAAGTCCACGAGCCCAAAAGCTGATTTGGTGAAAATCCAAAACCGACGGTGATAGTCCGGATGAAAGAGAATTAAAATAGTTTATTTTAGCCCTGGTTCTTAGTAAATACATTAAAGGAGATATTACTATGAATCAAGAAAATTTAGAAAAAGCTTTTGAAGCATTAAGAAATGGAAAATTCATTCTTGTATACGATAATGATGATAGAGAAGGGGAGGTAGATATGATAATAGCCTCCGAATTCGTAACTCCAAAGGATATAGCAACAATGAGAGATTATGCAGGAGGATTAATCTGTAACTGTATACATCCATTATACTGTGATGCAATAAATCTACCATTTATGAATGAAATTATGAAAGCAGCTAGTGAAACATACCCCGTACTATCAACACTAGCACCAACAGACATTCCATACGACGAAAGATCATCCTTTTCAATATGGGTAAATCATAGAAAATCATTTACAGGAATTACCGACCATGACAGATCAATGACCATAAAAGAACTAGCTATTATGCTAAAAGAAGAAAGATTTGATGATTTTGGAAAAACATTCCGTTCACCAGGTCATGTATGTCTTTTAAGAGGGGCTGAAGGACTACTTGCAAATAGAAGTGGTCATACAGAAATAGGAATTGCAATGTGTGAAATGGCTGGAGTAACACCCGTTTGTGTAGTTTGTGAAATGATGGATAGTGAAACAGGACAAGCAACATCATTTGAAGATGCAAAAAAATATGCAGAAGAAAATGATTTAGTCATCCTCAAAGGAGATGACATTATAAAAGCATATTTAGAAAATGAAGATTACTCTAGATTAAGTCTTAACATGGGATGATTTTAAATCACCCATTAAAAACTCTTTTTTAATATAAATTTATTTAATAGCTATATTTTTATTAAATTTAAATAATTAAAACTTACAATAATGAAATTTAATTCATATATAATCTGATGTTAAAAAGTCAATAATATTTCTATGTTTTAATCCATTGGTTGAAAAATCAATCTTATCCATACTTAAAACATATTTATCAAAGTTATCATCAATTTTAGCAAGAGCTGAAAATTCTCTATCAATTATTTTATCATTAGCTAATAAATATGCAACTTGAATATAGATTTTTTCTTTATTTTTGGTGCAAACAAAATCTATTTCATTTTCATTAATAAAACCTATTTTAACATCATATCCTCTTCTCAGTAGTTCAATGTACACTATATTTTCAAGAATTGAACCAATATTTTCAATATCTCCATATTTTGATTGGTAAAAGCTATGATCTACTAAAAAATATTTTTCATTGTGTAATAATACTTTTTTTCCTTTAATATCTTCTCTTTGTGCTTGATGTATGAAACATGCATTTTTAGAGTATAATAAATAGTCAAGTATTGTATCTTTTGAGATTTTTCTTCCTTCATGTTTCATATATTTTGAAATATTATTAGCAGAAAAATTTTTTCCAATATTCATTATAACATAATTAAGAATACGATTGAACATATCTGTATTTCTAATATTATGTCGTGCCACAATGTCTTTTAAAAGTATTGTGTCATATATATCTTCAAGATAGGTGTATTTATCATCATTATTTATTTGTTGTAATGGTGGCATTCCTCCAAATTCAATATACTCTCCAAATAGCTCATCTAAATTATCAATTTCCATGTTTTTTATTTCTTTTTTGTATTGAATAAATTCAGCAAATGAAAATGGGTATAGGTTAATTTGGTAGTATCTTCCTGCTATTAATGTAGCCATTTCACTAGATAATAATTCTGAATTGGATCCTGTTATGTATATGTCGCAGTCAAGGTCTACTCTGTATGCGTTAATACTTTTTTCCCAGTTTTTGACATTTTGTATTTCATCAAAGAGAAAGTATATTTTACCTTTAACATTTTTTATTAATTGTTTTATACAATCGTCAAGTTGTTGAAAGTCTTCAATTTTATTATATTTCATTGATTCAAAAGAGATTAAAAAAATATTTTCTTCAGATATTCCCCTATTTTTAAGTTCATCAGAAATACTTTTTAAAAGGTAAGTTTTTCCACTTCTTCTAACTCCAGTAATAATTTTTATTGGTTCTTTATCTATTAAACCCTCAATTTGATTTAAATATAATTTCCTTTTAATCATACTAATCTATTGTATAATAAGTATTTTAAAATATATAAAATTGTCGACTACAATCGACAAAAATAAAAATATAAATAAATTTGTCTAGTATAATCGACAAAATGATTATAAATTAAAAATTGTTCTTAAATAATCAAACTATTCACAGATAATTTAAGATTTTATTACTAAGGAACAAAAAAAGAAAAAAAATTGTGAGATTATTAAAAATCCCACTATGCGTTTACAACAATATTATTTGAAATAGTTGCACCATTATCATCACGAACAGCTGTGATAATATATTCTCCTGGTTGTAAATTAATAGTTAAACCAGAAGTAGTACCAT
>JABUVA010000006.1:21986-24062 GCA_021442885.1 Methanobrevibacter sp.
GATAATACTGTTACAGTGGAATTAGTGGTTAATTCACCGAATGATCCAATTGCATATACATTTACAGGATATTCTCCTGGAGCTAGATTGATGTTTAATTTAGCTTCTCCATTTTCATTAGATGTTCTGTTATAGGTTATTCCACTAATTGTAATAGCTATTTTAGCACCTGCAACTGGTGAATCATTTTCAGTAACTTTTACAATAAATTGTGTTCCGTTTTTGTAGTATTTAACAATACTTGGTGCAGTAATTTCAGCTATTTGCCCAACATATAAAGTACCATTAATAACATCACAATTTGTTGCTTTACTGTAATTACCAGCAATATTGTATTTTCCTTTAACTGTTGTTTGGTTGTATACTGTAGTGAACTTGTTAGTTTTTTTGTCAAATACAAAAGTTAGATTAGTACCATTAACTTCACCTTCAACATTAGTTTGGGATCCTATTATATTACCATTATCATCAGTTAAAATTGCAGTTAAAGTAGCATTTTCCCCTATTTCTACTACATTGTTATCAAATTTTAAGCTAGTTGGACTTACAATTATGCTGCCATCATTATAAATAGCTAGTAGATTGCTGGTTATAGTATTGTTAGTTATAATAGCCTCAGCATTGGTTGATGTTATGTATATTATTGCCATTCCATTTGCATTTGGAGAGTTGAATGTAGAATCTTTAACATCCAAAACACCAGTTGTGTATATGGATGCACCATTAATGTTTGCAGAATTATCGTTGAAATTAGAATCCTTAACAATAACACCACCTTCACTGTATATAGCACCACCAGCTATACTTGATGTGGTATTATTGAAAGTAGAATTGGTGACTGTACATTTATTTCTCCAATTGTAGATTGCACCTCCAAAGGAGGATGTGGTGTTGATAAATGTTGAGTTAGTTACATCAACCTTAATAAAAGTGTATATTGCACCTCCAAAGGTGGATTTGGTGTTGATGAATGTGGAATTTATAGCAGTAACTTTACTACCGTATCCATAGATTGCACCACCATTATATTTTGATATGGTGTTTTTAAAAAGGCAATTCTCAACATTTAAAACACCTTCACTATAAATTGCCCCACCATCATCATTACTAGTGGAGTTTCCATTGATGAATATGATGTTTTTAAGAGTTACACTCACACCAAAGTCTATTTTAAATACTCTGCTTTTTCCTTGTGGGTCAATTGTATGGCCTTTACCATCAATAGTTATATCTTCATTAATTACAATACCTGCTTGTGAATAGTTATCAGTATTTGTATAGTTTTTATCTAATTCTAATATTCTGCTAGCCCCACTTATTTTGTCTTGTAAATCTTGGAATGTTCCAGAATCAGCTATTGCAATAGCTTCATTAGTATTATTAGTGTCTGCTGCTAAGGTAGCTGAAACAGATAGTAAACAAACTAAGGCTATCATTAATATTATAATTTTTTTAAGCATATTTTCAAATTCCTCCCATATAAAAAAAATTGTTTTTGATTTAAATTGTGAAAAAGGTATATTTATCAATATGATTGTTTTCCTTTTTCTTAAATCAAGAGAGATGACATAAAACTCATTAGGTTATTAGAAAACATAATTCCCCCATTTTTAAATTTCTATAAATCTTTGTTATGTTTTCTAACTTTTTTTATATTCTTTTATTTTTATCTATTATTAACTTATTTTAAAGATTTTTTATTAGAATAATATTTAAAAAGATAATTAAAAGAATATAATATAATAAACCCTATTTTTTCTCTCTTAACATAACCTTTGTAATATCTCTCTATATATTTTTTACCTATTTTTCACTGGGAATGTCTATTGAGTATTTTAAATAGTAAAAAGTAGTAATTGAGGTTTAAATTATAGTAATTCCAATGTAATTTTTTTTAATAAATACGAGTTTTGGCAGAAACTATTCATGTTTAAATAATGTTCATTTTTTAATCAATTTTATCGTTTTTTATTGAATTATATTCAATTTAATAAAAGTAGTAGATTAAATTTATAGTTTTACCTTATTTTTTAAATTAACATTATAATTATCCTTGAATTATGGTATCATAAGATA
>JABUVA010000006.1:26183-29784 GCA_021442885.1 Methanobrevibacter sp.
GATGGTATTATTTTAGGTTCTCCAATTTATTTTGGTGAAGTTACAGGTAACATGAGGTGCTTTTTAGAGAGATTTTGTTTTCCCTTTGCAGTATATGATTTGGAAACTGATAGTTTAGCTCCAAAAAGAATGCCTTTAGGTTTTATTTATACTATGAATGTTACTAAAGAAGGTGCTGAGAAAATGGGTTATGATTATTTTCTTTCATTAAATACACGTTTTCTAGAAATGCTCTTTAAAAAACCTTATAATTTACTTTCTTATGATACTTATCAATTTTCTGATTATTCTAAATATAAATCAGATATTTTTGATGAAAAACATAAAGCTGAAGTTCGTAAAACTCAATTTCCAAAAGATTTAGAATCTGCATTTGAAATAGGGTCTAAAATAGCTAGAGATGCCTTATTGAAGTAGGACAACTCTACTAATTTCTGACTCATTTACTATTTTTTTATTACAATAATTTCCTATTTCTGTTGCAAATTTAACAATTTCATCAAATGTAGGCATATTATCTAATGTAAGTCTTTCTCTAGATGATCCAACACACATATATGCTTTTATTTCTACAAAATCAGGGTCTGCTTTTTTAATTAATTCTCCATACTTTTCAGGATTTTCCATGTTTCTACCTTTAACACAGGTAGTTCGTATGCATGTTCTAGAGTTAAAACTAGCTAGTGTTTCTAATGATTCATTTAAATTATTCCAACCATCATTTATTTTAGGGTTGCACACATCATTGTATAATTTTCTTGTAGGAGCATCTAAGGATAAATATAGTTGATAAGGATCTACATCTAGATTACGTAATCTATCTACACACTGACCATTACTTACAACAAAAGTAGTAAAATTACGACGATTAAACTCAGCTATTAACTCATCAATTTCAGGATACATCATAGGTTCTCCTGCAAGAGAAATAGCTGCATTATTAGGTGTTTTAGATTCAATTAACTTATCTTTATTAGCTTTATCATTACCTCCAAAACCACATAAAAGATTATTTTGAGCTTTAATAGATTCATCAATAATTACTTTAGGATTATCATATTCTCCTTCCCATTCAGTCTCAGTATAACTTAAATCTCTCCAACAAAATTCACATTCTTGCTGGCAACTACTAACAGAAGGAGACATTTGGAGGCATCTATGGCTTTCAATACCATAAAATTTCTCTTTATAACAAACACCTTTATCTAAAATACTCTGTTTAGTCCAATGACATATTTTTGCAGCTGCATGTCCATGTTCACCTACAAACCGATATCCACTTTTTTCTAGTTTTTGTTGTTGTGTTTTATTCAATGACATAATTATATTAAATTTAAGAATTTTCAATAATTTAAATATTTTGAGAATACAATTATGTATTTGGCTTTATTAGGGTGATGTATTTTATTTTAGTTGTTAGGTCATTTTTGATGGAAAACCTTGAATAATCTGATAATCTTTTTTTTAAGTGTTGGATTGGCAAAGACTATATATATTTTTTATATACATATATTCAAATGTTAATGTTAGAAGAGACGAAAAGAGTGGGGTTTAATATTTTATTTTACCTTTTTTCAATATTTTCTCTAAAATATCTTTTAGATAGATATGAGGAATATAAAAACTTGAAGAAGAATTAGAAAGCATGTAAACTTCTAAATAAAATATTATTATGTTCTTAGCATTATTAATTGTAATGATGGGGGTAGGACTATGTTTCATTCATCATAAAATCATAATCTTTTCAAGTCTTCTATCTAGGTGTAAAAAAGGAGAAATCATTTTATAGGTGATAAGATTCTTTTTTTTTCATAGTAACAAATTTTTCGAGTTTAAATAAACAAATCTTTAATGGAGGGATTTTATAATCATGTTTAAAAAAATTATAATATTGATGTTAACATTAGTTTGTTTATTATCTGTTTCAGCTATTTCAGCAGCAGACACAAACAATGAAGTTATTGTTGCAGTTGCTGATTCACCAGGAAACTTCACAGAACTAGCAAACACAATAAATAGTGCTAATGGAACATTAGATTTAACCAAAAACTATACAAATACTGATAATTATAAGAAACAAGGTATTGATATTACTAAGGATATAACTATTAATGGTAATGGATATAAAATTGATGCACAGGGAAAAAGTAGAATATTCAATATTGCTGATGGTGTAAGTGTGACTCTTAAAAACCTCACTTTCATTAATGGAAAAGCCGCAGACAGGGGTACTGCTAATTATGGTGGTGCAATATATAATCAAGGGGATTTAATTGTTGAAAACTGTCAATTCAAAGACACAACTGCAAAGGCTAGTGGTGGTGCAATTTACACACTTAATGAGGTTAGTGTTATTGTGAGAGGTTCTAATTTCACAAACATTACATCAGGTTTTGATGGTGGTGCAGTCTACATTGATGAAGGTAGTCTAAGTGTGATAGGTTCTAATTTCACAAACATTACATCAGAGGGTGATGGTGGTGCAGTCTACATGTTTGACGGTATAGTTGTTGTCACTGATTCTAATTTCAAAGACACTAAAGCACAATCTGGAGGTGGTGGTGCAATCTCCACTTTTGGTGGTAGTATTAATGTTATAGGTTCTACTTTCAACAACACAACAAGTGATAATGGTGGTGCAATTTACACCTTTGAAGATGTTGTTACTGTTATTGATTCAAAGTTTGAAGACACTAAAGCACAATCTGGTGGTGGTGCAATCTCCACTTTTGGTGGTAGTGTTACTGTAGTAGGTTCTACTTTCAATTCTACAAATGCAAATGGAACTGCAGTAATATACATTAAATCTAATAATGTTAATTTAACTAATAACACTATTGAAAGTAATTTACTAGCTATTTATAATGAGGGTAGTAAATTTGTAAGTCCAATAAGCTTAACCTTCAGTAATGTTACTGTAGAAGAAGGTGAAAAAGCTATTTTAACTGCAGTTTTAACTGATGATAAAGGAAACATTATAGGATCCAAAAACAATGTTGCAGCTAAAGTTAATAGTACTCCTGTGGATTTAGTATTTAATGAAACAACTAATAAGTTTACTGCAGTATACAATGAAACAACAGTTAAAGGAACATACACAGTTACAGGCACTTACAGTAAAGCGATTAACTGTGCTGTTAATAATGGTACTTTAACTGTGAATGAAAATATTCCTGATTTCAAAGATTTACAGGATATCATTGATGCTGCTACTCCTAATTCTGTAATTTATTTAAATGGTACTTACTATACTGCTAAACCAGAACAATCCAATGTTATTATTAATAAATCTATCACTATTATTGGTGGTTCTGAAGTTAATCCTAGTTTAAGGTCTACTTTAGATGCAAAAGGACAAAGTAGAATATTCGATATTGACTATGGTGTAAGTGTTACTCTCAACAACATCACTTTCACCAATGGCCAAGAAGTATATGATGGTGGTGCAATATATAACCAAGGTAATTTGATTGTGGAAGATTGTCAATTTAAAAACACTATAGTAACTAATACTGGTGGTGCAATTTGCAGTTTTGGTACTCTTACTGTGTTAAATTCTACTTTCATCAACACCACAGCAACTAAAGAAGGTGGTGCAATC
>JABUVA010000006.1:30298-46057 GCA_021442885.1 Methanobrevibacter sp.
ATTTTATATTTATTATTGTTTTATAGTAAGATTATTATATTATGATTTTAAGGAAGTTATAAATAATTAAATCTTTAATAAAGAACAATAAAAACATATTAATAAATAGTAATTCATACTAATCAGCAGAATTTTTAACAGCTATTTAAACATAATTAAATGTAAAAATAATAAATTATAATTAGAGAAATAAAAATGGTCTATAAATAATATAAAAAACATAAATAATAACAATAATATAAAAGTTAAAACATTAAATAAATAAATAATTAGTACTAAAAATAAAAAATAAGGAAATATAGTAATAAAATAAACAAAACTAAAATAAAAATAGTAAAAAACAAAAAATAAATTAATTTACCTTTAATTTGCCATTGGCAGATTTTTTGAAACATTTAAATACTACTTTTCATATAATTATTTATATTATATTAATCTGATTTTCAGGAATACTATTTTTTTTCTTGTATTAATCATGGTTTCTATAATACTTTTAATTAATAATTGATTTTATTAACATGTAGAAATATATTAAAATAGGTGAATTTTTCATGGAAGATAGCGAGAATACCATATACGCTCTTAAAACATCTGCAGGTCAAGAAAAAAATGTAGCTAGGTTATTAGCTCGTAAAGCCAATATGGATGGTATAGGTATTTCATCAATTCTTGCCCCTGAATCATTAAAAGGTTATATTTTAGTTGAATCTTCAACAAAAATAGATTTAAGAAATCCTGCTCTTAAAGTTCAACATTTAAGAGGTGTTGTTGAAGGATCACATGGAATTACCTTTGAAGAGGCAAAAAGATTCTTAAAACCAGAACCTATTATTTCTTCAATTAAAGAAAGGAGTATTGTTGAACTTATCTCAGGTCCTTTCAAAGGAGAAAAAGCAAAAGTGGTTCGTATTGATGAATCACGTGAAGAAGTAGTTCTCGAGTTAATAGAAGCAGCAGTACCAATTCCTGTTACTGTAAAAGCTGATCAAATTAGAATCATTCAGAAGGAGGCTGACTAATGGCTAAAGATACAGTCGAAGTTCTTATCGAAGGCGGAAGTGCAACTCCTGGACCTCCATTAGGCCCAGCATTAGGCCCTTTCGGTATTAATATGATGCAAGTAGTTGAAGAAATTAATAAAAAAAGTGCTGATTTCGCTGGTATGAAAGTACCTGTAAAAGTTAGTATTGATCGTGATACTAAAGAATTTGAAATTGAAATAGGTACACCTCCAACTACATCACTTATTATGGAAGAACTAGGCATTGAAAAAGCTTCTCATGAACCTGGTTTAGATATTGTAAATGATTTACCAATAGAAACAGCTTTAAAAATTGCAAGAATGAAATTTGATTCATTACTCGCAAATGACTACAAAGCTGGAGTTAAAGAGGTCATGGGGACTTGTGTAAGTATGGGGCTTTCTGTTGATGGTAAAGACCCAAGAGATGCACAAAAAGATGTAGATGCCGGAGTATATGACGATATTTTAGTAGAATAAATATTGTTTTATTAATTAAAATTTATATTACAGTGTATATGATGTTATAATTTTATTATAATTGATATACTGTTTTTATTCATGCAATCGAAAAAGATATTTTTTTCTTAAGTAGATACTCATGAAACCAATTAACCAATGAACTAATGTTCATGGGGGATAATATGACACAAGATGTAATAAATGCGGTGAAGAAGGCAAAAGGAGAGTCAAAGCCGAGGAACTTCACTCAGTCTATGGATGTTATTATTAATGTCCGAGACTTAGATGTCAAAAAACCAGAAAATAGGTTTAATGAGGAAGTTACTCTTCCTAACGGCCGTGGCAAAGATGTAAAAATTGGAGTCATTGCTGATGGGGAACTCATTGTTCAAGCTAAAAACGCTGGTGTAGATCTTGTAATAAATAAAGAGGATTTAGAAGCTTTAGGTAAAGATAGAAAAGCTGCTAAAAAAGCAGCAAATTCTGTTGATTTCTTTATAGCTCAAGCTGATATGATGCCACTTGTTGGTAGATTTTTAGGTCCAGTTCTTGGTCCACGTAATAAAATGCCAAAACCAGTGCCAGCTAGTATTAAACTAGATCCACTTTTAGAAAGGTTACAAAGTACTATTAAAGTAGGTATTAAACAACAACCTTCAATCCAAATTATTGTTGGATCTCAAGATATGCCAGATAGTGAAATAGCTGAAAATATTGAGACTGTTCTTACTGTCTTAGATCGCCAATTAGATAAAGGAAGAAGTCAAATAAAATCCATGTTTATTAAAACAACTATGGGTCCAACTGTGAGGGTGATTTAGATGGCTCATGTTGCTGAATGGAAAAAAGAAGAAGTTAGTGAACTCAAGGGATTAATAGATTCTTATGATGTTATTGGAATTGTTGATTTATTAAACATTCCTGCAAAACAGCTTCAAGAAATGAGAAAAAGTCTTGTTGGTAAAGCTATTATAAGAATGTCTAAGAAAAATCTCATTGATTTAGCTCTTGAAGATTGTAATACAGATAAAAACGATATCGTAGATTTATCTGGATATATGGATGGTCAAATTGCAATTATTGCTACTGAAATGAATCCTTTCAAGTTATATAAAATATTAGAAGATAGCAAAACTGAAGCTCCTGCTAAACCAGGATCTATTGCTAATGATGATATTATTATTCCTGAAGGAGACACTGGATTTGAACCAGGTCCATTTTTAGGTGAATTACAACAAGTAGGAATTCCTGCTAAAATCGACAAAGGTAAAATTGTTGTTTCAAAAGAAACAGTTCTTGTTGAAGCAGGTGAAGAAGTATCCAAAGATGTAGCTGCTACTTTAAGCAGAATGGATATTAATCCTATGGAAGTAGGTATCGATTTAAAAGCAGTATATGAAGATGGAGCTATTTATACCTCTGATGTTCTTGCAATTGATGAGGAACAAACATTAGCTGATATTCAAGGAGCATTTTCTAAAGCATTTAACTTATCTGTTAATGCAGCAATACCTACAGAACAAACAATTTCCACAATTCTTACAAACGCATACACCAAAGCTTTCAATGTTGCTATGGATGCAGGCGTTTTAACCTCAAAAACAGCAGAACCTTTAATTGGTTTAGCACAAGCAAAAATGTTAGCATTAGCTGGACTTGTTGCTGGTGTTGAAGGTGCTTTAGATGAGGAATTAGCAGAAAAAGTATCTAATGCTACTGCAGCTACTGCTGCTGCTGTTGTTGAAGAAACTGAAACTGTTGAAGAAGTTGAGGAAGAAGAGGAAGATGAAGAAGATGCAGAAGAAGAAGCAGCAGCTGGGTTAGGAGCTCTCTTCGGTTAAAATTAAATTTTTATTTATTAAAACTACTAACAATAATTTAAGAATAAACAAAATGGTGATAACATGGAATATATTTATGCGGCAATGATTTTACACAGCGCAGACAAAGACATTAATGAAGAAAATGTTAAGAGTATTGTAGAAGCAGCAGGTATCGATGCAGATGATGCTAGAATTAAAGCATTAATTGCAGCTTTAGAAGATGTTGATATCGAAGAAGCTATGGAAACCACTGCTATGGCAGCAGCAGCTCCTGCAGCTGCAGCAGCTCCTGCAGCTGAAGCTGTTGAAGAAGAAGTTGAAGAAGAGGAAGAAGAAGACGAAGAAGCAGCTGAAGAAGAAGCAGCAGCTGGTTTAGGTGCTTTATTCGGATAGATTTTTTCTATCCACCTTATTCTTACTTTTTTTTTTGTTTTTTTTTTTTTTTATATTTTTTTTTTTTTTTTTTTTTNTGTTTTTTTTTTTGTTTTGACTATTTTTATTTTGAAATTTTTTCATAGATTTTTATCTTTCTTATTTTAATACTAGTAAATATTATAATTTATTAATTCTAAATATTGTATTATACTTACTTTTTTAAGCTGATATTATGGTAGAAATATTTGATAAATTAGGATATAAACTTCAAAAATGTGAAACTTGTGGTCAAGAGTTTTACTCTCAAGTTGATAGGAAGACTTGTGGTGATGCTCCTTGTGATGAGTATTCATTTATTGGTAATCCTGCAACGGATAAACCTTATACTCTTTATGAGATCCATCAAGTTTTTAGAGAATTTTTAGAAAAAGAAGGTCACACTCATATATCACGTTATCCAATTTTAGCAAAAAGATGGAGAGATGATGTATTTTTAGTTGGAGCTTCAATATTTTGCTTTCAACCTTGGGTAACATCAGGTTTAGTGAAACCTCCAGCCAATCCTCTTGAAGTTGCTCAACCTTCTGTTCGTTTAAATGATGTTGATAATGTAGGAAGGACTGGTAGACACATGACCTGTTTCACAATGGGTTCACATACAGTAATAAATACTGAAGAAGAATTCATTTATTGGGAAGATGAAACAATAAGGCTTTGTCATGAATTTTTTAAATATATTGGGATGAATACAGAAGAAATATCCTTTATTAAATCATGGTGGAGTGGTGGAGGTAATGAAGGACCATGTTATGAGGTTTGTGTAAGGGGAGTTGAACTAGCTACATTAGTTTTCATACAATATGAAACATTAGAAGATGGCAGTAAAAAAGAAATTCCAATTAAAGTCGTTGATACTGGTTATGGTCTTGAAAGGATTGCTTGGATTACTCAAGGAACTCCAACAGCCTATGATGCTTGTTTTGCACCTGTAGTAAATAAATTAATGGAATTAACTGGTGTTGAACTTAATAGTAAAATCTTATCACGTAATGCTGAAATAGCTGGTATGATGGATATTGAAGATATTGGAGATATTAAAGAATTACGTCAACAAGTTGCAAATAGTTTAGGAATCTCTCTTGATGAACTTTTAGAATTTGCAGAACCAATGGAAGCAATTTATATAATAGCTGATCACACAAGATGTCTTGCTTTTATGTTAGCTGATGGAATTATTCCTTCTAATGTTAAAGAAGGTTATCTCGCTCGTTTGGTTTTAAGAAGAACTATAAGATTTATGAAAGAGCTTAAAATGAAGGAATCTTTAGTTGATGTTATGGAAATTCAGCTTGAATTTTTAACTAAGTTCTATCCAGAAATAGCTGAATCTAAAGAACATATTATGAATATTATTTCTCTTGAAGAGGAAAGATATCAAACAACTATTAAAAAAGGCAGAAGTATTGTTTCTAGATTAATTAAAAAGCTTAAAAAAGATAATGTTAAAGAAATGCCTTTAGATAAACTTATTGAAGTCTATGATGCTAATGGAATTCCTCCAGAAACTGTTGAAGAGATTGGAAAATCTATGGATTTCACTGTTAATGTTCCTGATAATTTTTTCACTCTTGTAGCTAATGAGCATGAAAAAGACACTTCAAATAAAAAGGATTCATTTAGTCTAGATTATCCTGAAACTGATTTATTATTCTACAAAGACTTTAATCAAGAAGAATTCCAAGCAGAAGTTTTAGGTTTGGTTAAAAAGGATGATAATGTTACTCTTGTTTTTGATAAAACTACATTTTATCCAGAAGGAGGAGGTCAACCTTCAGATATTGGTAAAATATCATATGATGGTAAAGATTATGAAATTGAGTATGCTGAAAAGGTTAATGATGTAGTACTCCATCATGTAGTAGTTGATAATGATGAGTTATCTGAGGAAGTCTTAAATGATTTAGTTGGTAAGAAAATCAGTGGTGTTATTGACTGGGATAGAAGAATAACACTTGCACGCCATCATTCTGCTACTCACTTAATTGTGGCTGCTGCTAAAGAAGTTCTTGGTGATCATATATGGCAAGCAGGAGCTCAAAAAGGACTTTCACGTTCAAGAATAGATTTATCTCATTATAAAAGGATTTCTCAATCTGAAATTGATGAAATTGAGAAACTTGCTAATGAATTTGTAATGGATAATGTTGAACTTGATATTCAATTCCACTCTAGAGATGAAGCAGAGCAATTATATGGATTTAGACTTTATCAAGGAGGTATTGTTCCAGGTAAAGTTATAAGAGTTGTTAAAATTCCAGAAATTGATGTTCAAGCATGTGCAGGTACACACATTCCAAGAACTGGTGATATTGGACCAATTAAGATTAATAAAACAGAAAGAGTTCAAGACGGAGTTGAAAGAATCGACTTTTCAGCAGGTCTTGCTGCAGTAGAATCAATTCAAAATAATAATGAAATTCTATCAAAAAGTTCAAATGTCTTTAAAGTGGAAGCAGAACAACTTCCTAAAACCTGTGATAGGTTCTTTAGTGAATGGAAGGCTCAGAAAAATGAAATCGATAAATTAAAATCAGAAATTGCATCATTAAAAATGAGTTCATTAAGTGATGATATTATAGAAATTAATGGTTTAAGAGTTATTAAACAGCTAATAGAAGCTGATTTTAAAGAACTTCAAAAAATAGCTACTGACTTTACAGATAATGACAAAGCCGATGTTGCAATTGTTGGAAATAATGATGGTAAAATTGTAGGTGCTGCCTCTGATAAGGCTATTGATAGTAATGTTAAGATTAATGATATTATTAAACAAGCTGCTAGTGTACTTGGTGGGGGTGGTGGTGGCCGTTTAACATTAGCTCAAGGTGCAGGACCAAATAAAGATAAAATGGAAGATGCATTAGATGAAGCTATTAATCTAATCTAATTTCTCATAAACCATGGTGATTTGATGGATTATTCATTAATTATAGTTAGATATGGAGAAATTGGTCTTAAAAGTTCTAAAGTTCGCTCAAGGTTTGAAAGAAAACTTGTAAAAAATATTAAATCAGCTACTGATTGTGAGGTTGATAGAAATCAGGGAAGAATTTATGTATTTCCAAAAAACATGGAAAATACTCTTAATAAATTAAATAAGGTCTTTGGAATTGTTTCTTATTCTCCAGCTATTACAACATATGTTGATGATATTGATGAGGTACTTGAAAAATATGTAGATGGTTTATTAGAAGAAGGTGTTTTAACAGCTGAAACTACATTTGCAATTAAATGTAGGCGTGTTGGCAATCATGATTTTACATCACAAGAAATGGCAGGTCATTGTGGAGCTATTGTTGTTCGTAAAGTGGGATGTCCTGTTAATTTGTCAAACCCTGATTTGACAATTTTTGTTGAGATAAGAGATGATGAAACTTTTATTTTCCATGAAAAAATTGAAGGTCCTGGAGGCCTACCATTAGGAACACAAGGTAAAGTTATTTCCCTTTTATCAAGTGGAATAGATTCACCTGTTTCAACTTATTTGATGATGAAAAGAGGATGTGAAGTTATTGCACTTTATTTTGATGGAGAAGAATTTTCTACTCCTAAAGCTCGTGAAAAATTTGATAAATTAGTAGATGCTTTAAATAAATATGCTGCAGGTGTTCCAATACAAAAAAGAGTAGTTAAATATGGGGATTATTTATCTCATTGTAAAGATGAAGGTCCTGAAAAAATGACTTGTATACTATGTAAATCTGGAATGTATCAGATAGCATCAAAACTTGCTGAAAAAACAGGTTGTCTAGCTATTGTTGATGGAAGTAGTGTAGGCCAAGTCGCATCTCAGACTCTTGCTAATATTTTAGCTACTAGGGATGGTTGTGATTTTCCTATTTTAAGTCCTTTAATTGGTATGGATAAATTAGAAATTGAAAGAATAGCTGATAAGATAGGTACATTTGAAATATCTAAAGTATCTGATGGTGGATGTTCTGCTGTTCCTAAGTATCCAGAAACTAAAGCAGATATTGTAAGAGTTAAGCAAGCTAAAGAAGATATTAACCATGATGAAATTATTGATGAGATTTTTAAAAATTTGTAAAAATTAAGTTTTTTTCAAATTTTTTATATATTATATAGTTTAAATAATAGGTATAAGTGTAATTATGAAATTTCATAACAAATTTAGAGATTATATTAGTGGGCAATTTTCAGGCCACAAAGATAGTTTTGAAAAATCCCAAGAAAACATTATTACTTCCTTAAAAAACGGTTATTCTTTACATGATTCAATTAAAAAGTTTGATTATGATGAATCTAAAATTAGAAGATGGTATAATGAAGGGAGTAAAGGAGATTCAGGTTACTATGATTTTTATAAAGCATGTGATACTTTTGCAGCTGATGAAATTAAAAATCATGATTTTCAAGTTATTTACAATAAATTAAAAGATGCTAAATCATTTTCTAATGCTATTGGTGAGGGATATTTTAATTCAGATACTTATAACTCTCCAGAGTTGATTAAAAGATGGATAATTTCAGGAAAAAATGGTCATCCTGAATTTAAAGAATTATACAGTTTTGTAAGACAATTTGCCTTTCAAGATTTATTAGATTTAGATATTGACTTTATTATATCTACTGTTAATTCTGGAGCCCCTAATTTAGATTTTTTAAATTCTGATGATATGTACTGCCGTAAAGATGATTTTTGTAGATGGTATAGGTCTATAGATCATAATGATAAGAATTATATTAAATTAAATAGTTCTTGCGGTGAATTTTTCAAAAGAGTTTCTAAAGATTATTTTTTATATAAACTTGATAAAGGTTCTCTTCTTGGTGATTCTTTTCAAACAGATTTCCATAATTTTATTGATTTTATTAATTGGTATAATGGAGGTTTTAGAGGAGATTCCGAAGATGTATTGTTCTATAAAAATGCTCGTTCAAAATTAGTTGAGATATATAATTTTGATGAACATAATAATGCTATTTTTGATAAATTAAAACCAAACATGCCTTTTGACGATGCTTTAGGTAATATTTCAAGAGTATCTGTTAATCAGTGGATTGAATTAGGAAAATATGGTTTAGAACCATTTCATTCATTTTATAATGAATATTTAAAACATAATGCTCAATTTAATATAATTCATTATCTTGAACAAGGTTATGAATTTGATAATCAAATACCTAATCTAGACTTTGATTTTGAGGTTGTTCAATCATGGTTTGATGAGAAAGGTGACTTTTATAAGTGTTGTATTAATACTTTTATCCAATATACTGGATTTAAAGATGCAAAATCATTTTTATATGGTTTAAATCCTGATGTTTCATTAAATGATGCAATTGATAATTCTAAAATTCCACGAAAAAATATTGAAAGATGGATGGAATATGGAAAAAAAGGTTATGAACCATTTTCAAAATTTAATGGTGCACTTATTAAATCTTTTTTAATTAAAGCAATTAATAATAATTTATCATTTGATCATGCATTTAACTTATTTGATGCTTATTATTCTTTTGAAGAGTTTAAACATGAGTATAATAATGACGAAAAATTTCGTAATAAATTATCAGAGCTATTAATTAAAAACACTAATTTTGATAAAGCTGAAATGTTTTTAAATGATTTTAATTTTGAAATCTCTATGGATGAAAATTTAGCAAATTCTAATATTGACAATGAGGAATTAAATCAATGGTTCGATTTATCTAATCATTCAATACAACCATTTACTGATTTTCATGATGAGTTTAATAAATTATTTGTTCAAAATAATATTGTTTTAGCTATTAAAGAAGGTTCAAGTTTTGAACGTGCTTTTAATGTTGATAGTGATATTTTTAGTGATGAAGAAATCCGTTCATGGTATGATTCTGGTGAAGGTAAGTTCTATGAAACATGCTATAAATTAACTGAAAATGAAACACAATACGTAATTATTTCTTATTTAAGTCAAGGTTTGACTTTTGATGATGCAATTAACCAACCAAATATTATTCATAATCAGGAAGACATTAAATTATGGTTTATTAAAGGGGAAAATGGTGATGAGAATTATGCTGATTTCTATAATAATGTTGGAAACACAATTATGATTAGTCAACTTAAACAAGGATTATATTTAAATCAAGCTATTAGTGCAGGAAATGGATTAATAGATTTAGATTATGTTAAAAATAGATATAAGCATGATCATTTATTTTATGATGAGATTAATGAATTACTTGTAAAAAACACTTCCTATGGTAACTTTAAAGATATTTTAAATTATTTAGATTATCCTCTTCCACCAAATGTTATAGAGTGGATATATCTAGCAGCCAATGATTTTGATCCATTTAAAGTTTTTTATGAGGAGTATAAAAAGTTAATTTATAATATTCAGGACGTTGTTATTAATTCTTTAGATAATAACATGTCTATTGAAGAAATTATGCAACTTAAAGAAGTTAATTGTTCTGTTAATGTTTTAAAATCATGGTATGATAAAGGTGCTAATGAAGATTCTTCATTTAGAAAATTCCATAATTCTATTAAAAGTTATTTAGATAATTTAATTGAAATTAAACAATCTAGAAATAATGATTCTCCTGATTTTAAAGATAAAAATAAGATTGAAGCAACTTTAAAAGTTGTTATTGATAATATGTATAATGGTATGAGTTTTGAAGAGGCAATTAATATCTATTACTTATACTATGATAGTGAAGCTATTGAAAAATTCTATTATGAAGGTTTTATAACAAATAATTTCACAGAACTTTCTAATGAAATATATAAATTAATAAAAAATAATAATTCTAGAATTAAGATTAAATCTTCTGTATTTTTAAGAATGAAAGAAGGATTTAGGTTTAAAGAACTTGCTAATCATAGAGATTTTAAACATCATTTTAATAATATTCAAAGATGGTATGCTCAAGGTTTAAATGGAAACAAGGAACATAAAGTCTTTGCTAGTATTGTGAAAGATTATGATGAAAGTATAAAGCGATGGAGAAAATCTAAAGATAAAAAAATACAAGAAGATGTAAAAGAAACTAAATTAGTATTTGGAAAACATACTGGTGATAAACAATCCAATTCTAATAAAGAAGAATTGAAAGAGAATAAGAGTTCTAATTTAGAGTTTAAAAAGTTTAAGGATACAGAAAATAACTTAATAAAACAATCTTCAGATGAAGAGAAGAAAAAACTCCATAAAGATTCTGAAATCAAAGAATTGGAAGAAGAAAGAAATAAGATTAAAAATTAACAACAAAAAACAATTTTTGAATTGTTAATATATTATTTCTTCATTCCTTTTTTTACTATTTTTTTAAATCATAATTATTAAATACTATACAACCTAAAATAAATAATGTATAGTAACTAGTAAATCTTTAAGTTTTTACTTAATATTCCTAAAAGAATTCAATTATTATTGATTCTATTACTAGTGAAATCTAATTTGAGGTGTTTTGAAAATGAAAACAACTATTAGTGTAATTAAAGCAGATATTGGTAGTGTTTCTGGACATTGTGTTGCACATCCAGAGTTAATGGATATTTGTGATGATGTATTAAACGATGCTTTAGAATCTAATATTTTAACTGATTATTATATTAGCCGTTGTGGAGACGACATTGATTTAATAATGGCTCATACAAATGGTGAAGAAAACCAAGAAGTGCACGAAACTGCTTATAAGGCTTTTATGAAAGCAACTGAAAGAGCCCGTGAATTAAAGCTTTATGGTGCAGGTCAAGATTTATTATCTGATACTTTTTCTGGAAATATTAAGGGTATGGGTCCTGGTGTAGCTGAAATGGAATTTAAAGAAAGACCAAGTGATCCAGTACTTGTATTCTGTTGTGATAAAACAGAACCAGGTGCATTTAACATGCCAATCTTTAAAATGTTTGCAGACCCATTTAATACTGCAGGTCTTGTTATTGACCCAAGTTTACACGATGGTTTCAAATTTGAAGTATTTGATGTAATCGAACATAGGAAAGTTATTTTAAACTGTCCTGAAGAAATGTATGATTTACTTGCATTAATTGGTTCCACTGGAAGATATGTTATTAAAAGAGTATGGAAGAAAAACGGTGAAATTGCCTCTGCAATAAGTACTGAAAGATTAAACTTAATGGCTGGAGAATATGTTGGTAAAGATGATCCTGCAGCTATTGTAAGAGCACAATCCGGTTTCCCTGCTAATGGAGAAGTTGTAGAACCATTTGCATTCCCTCATATGGTAAGTGGATGGATGAGAGGTTCTCACAATGGTCCTATGATGCCTGTATCTGAAGCAGAAGCAAATCCAATAAGATTTGATGGACCACCAAGAGTTATTGGTTTAGGTTTCCAAGTATCTGATGGTAAATTAATTGGTCCTGTTGATTTATTCGATGACCCTGCATTTGACCCTACAAGAGAAGAAGCAGCTAAACTCGCAACTTACATTAGAAGACATGGTCCATTTGAACCTCACAGATTACCTGCTGAAGAAATGGAATACACTTCATTACCTGGCGTAATGGAAAAACTCGAAAACAGATTTGAAAAAATGGAATAATTTTAATTAATTATTCTTCTTACTTTTTTTTTAAGATTTTTTGGCGTTTTGTAAAAAAAAATAAAGAAATAAGTTCTATTAGATAGTCTAAAAGAAACATTATATGGGTCTGTTATAACATTTTTTCAAACCCAATAATGGTTTTAAAAAGATTAAAATCATATAATCTTTTCAATAACCACTTATTGAATAAGTCTAAATTATCTGTGGATATTTAGATGTTATAAACATTTTTATTGATTATATAGCTATCAGTGACAATAAATTGTCACTCTTGTTAAGTTAAATGATTAACTCAAGTTATAATCTTCTTCTTCTATAATTTTTGATAAGAATTTCATGAATTCATCATCAAGGGGCATATTGAAATGTGTACTCTTAACTTCATATACTTCAATGTTCTTTTTATCAACACATGAATCAAAACCATTATAATAATTTTCCTTTAACTCCTCTGAAGATATCTCTTCTATATCTAAATTTTCCATATTCAACCTATAAAGAGATTTAAAGAGTTTTATTTTACCATCATAGAAATCTGGTTTATAATTTTCCATTTCCTTTTCTCTTTCAAGATTATTTTCTATATTTTCAAGGGTTTCAGTTAATGATTCTAAAAAAGAACCAACATTACGTACATCACCATATTTTTCATAAATAAGATTTAGCCAAAACGCAAGCACACCATCTTCTTTGTTTTCTGATGATAAGTCTAGATTTTCCCTATCTGAATATTTATCAGTATATATTTTTGAGTCTAGTAGGTATATGTTGTTTATTGTTTCTCCTTCTTTTTTAAGTTGTTGTGCTATTTCAAATGATAATAGTCCTCCATATGAAGAACCTAAAAAACTATATGGTCCATGTTTTTGGTACTGTTTTATAACTTTTATATGTTCTCGTGCAAGATTTTTAATACCTGTAATTGGTTTATCAATTCCATGGTATAAAAGAGGTTCTATTCCATACACCGGTATTTTTTTGTTAATCTTTTGTGCTAAATGCACATAAGTCGAAGAATTACCAAATGCAGGATAAAGAACAAACAATGGATTTATGTTTTCATCTCCTTCATTAAGTTTAGTTAATCCTTTACACTTAATTTTAATAATATCACTAATAGTTCTAATTTTATTAGATGATTTGGCTATTGAAACCATGTCTGTTAATGTTTCATTAAATAAATCTGCAATTTCTTCTACAATATCCTCATCAATATTTCTATAGAACAATTTAAATGCCATTTTTCCATTGAAATTGACAACATTTAATATTAAATCATAATCATAAGATAAATACTTATCGTTGTATAATTTTTCTAAAATATCACTACCTAATATGTTTATTATACTCTCGATATTTTTATTATATTTATTGTAATCAAATAGAATATTTAAATTACAATCCTCTTTGTTAATATTGGGATTTATACTATATCCTCTTCCATTATTAGGAACATAGTTAGTATTATCTTTTACATCTATTATGTGCTCTTTTAAGTCATCTTTAATATGAATATTTAGAGGATAATAATATTCAAAGTTACCTACAGTATTTATAATATTAATAGGTTCTTCCAATTTATCTCTCTCATGATTTTCAATATTTAATGCAATGTCTTCTTTATCTGTTGTTTCGGATAGGGCATATGAAAATGCAGAAATAATTAACTGTTCTACATTAATATTGATTGGTTTATAAATATTTTTATCATAAAGATCTAATTCTATTGGAATAGGTAATAATTTAAAATCATCTTCTCTTTTATTATTATTATCTGAAAGATTAACAGATTCAACTATATTTAAAAGATTATTCCAATATAATGCTTCATTTTCAACTTCATAATCATCNTTTATAAATATTCTTATCATAAAGATTTAATTCTATAGGAACATATAACAAATTAAAATCATCTTCATCTTCACAATTATTCTCTGAAAGATTAACAGATTCAACACTGCTTAAAAGATTATTCCAATATAATGCTTCATTTTCAACTTCATAATCATCTCTGTACTCATTTAATTTATCAAAATAATTTAAAAATACAATAGAATCATCAGATAGATGTAATTCTTTATTATTTGCCTGTAAGTCAATTAATTTTTCAATATTTTCCAAAAGAATGTCTAAAGAATTATTGTCTACTAAAACATCACTAATAACCATTAATAGATAATTTTCTTTTTCTGTGGGTAAATAATAAGATTTTACTAATTCATCATCCAAAAGATTAACATCATCAATAAAACTAGAAACATCATTAAGTGAAATATCAACAGATTCTAAAACAAAATCATCCTCTTGATATGGAGCAATATTTAAAGTATCATTACTAAATTTAGCTCTTAAAATAGTATGATACTGGAAAATATAGTCCAAAACATCATGCATATCATTTTTACTACAATGAACAGGCATAAATAGGAATTTTTTATTATAAATATTTAAAGATTCTTTTGGTTCAAGTTTTAATTGTAAATTTTCTACAGTTTCAACAAAATCATCAGATTCTATCATTTTAGCATGTTTAGCAATAGATTTAACAGTTAAATAATCCATAACATCTCTAACTTCAATAAACAATCCTTTTTCACGTGCTTTTGAAACAAGTTTTAGAACTTTATTAGAATTTCCACCTACCTGGAAGAAATTATCTTCTATAGAAATATTGTCAACATCTAAAACCTCACAAAACGCTTCTGTAAGTTTAACTTCTATATCATTGGTAGGAGGTATTATTTTATCAATTTTATAGTCTATTTCTTCTAATTTTTTAACATCTACTTTTCCATTAACATTTAAAGGCATTTCATCAAGTTTTATTATAAAACTAGGAACCATATAATCAACAAGCTCATTATTTAAAATATCTCTAAGTTCACTTTCACTCAAAGTATCACTTACATAAAAGCATATTAAATAAGTCTCATCATTATTATCTTGTTTAGCCAATACATAACTTTTTGAAACATCTTTAATTTGATCTAATGTATTTGTTATTTCATTTATTTCTACTCTTTGACCTCTAATTTGAACCTGATTATCTTCTCTTGATGCAAAATAAAGATTATCATCATCACCAATATAACCATAATCACCAGTTAAAAAAAGCCCATGATAATATTCATCATCATTACTCTCATCAAAATAAGGATTATCAATAAAATACTTTTTTGTTTCTTCATCATTATTTATATAAGAATTAGAGATTTGTAATCCGGATATGACAATTTGTCCTATTTGGTTTTTCTCACATTGATTATAATCCTTGTCTAGAACATATAACTGTGTGTTGATGAAAGGTTTACCTATACAAGATGGTTTATCAAGTGAATCAACTTTATAATAAGTAATCGCAGCAAAAGACTCAGTTAAACCATAAAGCACTGTAACATTAACAGTATCACTTAATTTTGTAACATTTACTTTATCTCCACCAGTATAAATATTTTTTAAAAATGGATTATCTACATTATTTAAATAATA
>JABUVA010000006.1:47315-48485 GCA_021442885.1 Methanobrevibacter sp.
GAGGATGTTAATTTCGCTAAAATAGCTATAATTGATGGGAAATTATTTGCAGATAGTGATGCTAAAGAGGTTATTGCAGGAAAAGTCCTTGCTGATGATGAGAATATAGTTGTGGGTGATGATTTATTAATTGGTAATGAAACTTTTAAAGTGGTTGGAATTTTTGATTCTGGTAATGTAAATATGGATATGAATTATTTTATGAGTTTAGATAATATGCAAAATATTAAGAATGATAAAGGTAACATATCATTTATTTATGTTAAAGTAGATCAAGATTTTGATGCAAAATCTGTTGAAGAATCACTAGAGAGTAAATATGGTGATAATATGACTATTGTTACTTCAATTTCTGATTTGGCTTCTTCTAAAGATTTATTTGATATGATTCTAGGGGTTTCATATGCTGTTTCATTATTGGCAGTTATTATTGGGGTAGTTTTAATTATTAACACTATGCTTACATCTGTTTTTGATAGAACTCGTGAAATAGGTGTTTTAAAAGCTATTGGGTGGTCTGATAAGAGAATTCTTTTTATGATTATTTGTGAATCTATTGTACTATCTATTACGGCAGCTATTCTAGGAACGATTATAGGTGTTGTAGCTGCTGAGATAATTGCCCTATTAAATGTTATAGCTGGAGTTTCTGTTGTATTTACAATTTGGACAATACTTGAAGCTTTTGTAATTGCAATTATTGTGGGGGCTATTGGTGGGCTTTATCCTGCAATCAAAGCGGTTAAACTACCTCCAACTGAAGCATTAAAGTATGAATAGGCAATTTTTATGAAAATAATGTTGTTGAGATTGAAAATTTAGCTAAAAGCTATTAAAGATATTATCAAAGGTTTAATGTTGTTGATTTATTAATTGATTTTAGTTGAAGTATTAGTTGGAAAAATTGTTAAAAATGCGGATGACTATTATTAGGCAGTGAAATTAACATTTATTAATATAACTTTTTTTTTAAAGTCTTATGTAATAATTAATCTTTATTTTGTTTTGTTTTAAATTCTCGTTAAATTTTAATTTTTAGTCGTGAAATTTTATATATCATGTTTTTCATAATTATTAAGTAGAAGAATTCATCATCTTCTTTTGATTTAAAAGTTGAGTTTAATTATAATTTATTGAAAGAGGTAAAATTGTTATTAGAAGATTTTAATA
>JABUVA010000006.1:49266-55449 GCA_021442885.1 Methanobrevibacter sp.
TAGCTATTGTTATTGGTGCTTTAGGTATTATCAATACAATGTTAATGTCAGTATTTGAAAGAACTCGTGAAATTGGAGTTTTAAAAGCTCTTGGATGGTCTAATAAGAGAATTTTAATTATGATTATTGGTGAGTCTCTTGTTATTACAATACTGTCGGCAATTTTAGGTTGTATTATAGGATATGCTGCAGTTTCTCTTGTTGCTCCAATGGTTGGATTCAATCCAATATTTACGTTTTATACTTTCGCACAAGCATTTATAGTAGCTATTGTTGTTGGAGTCTTAGGAGGATTATTCCCAGCTATTAAAGCAGTTAAATTAGCTCCAACTGAAGCATTAATGTATGAATAGGTGATTTTTTATGAGTAATGTTGTTGAGATTAAAAATTTAACAAAAAGCTATGAAAAAGGTAATATTAAAGCTTTAAATGGTGTTGATTTAACAATAAAAGAAGGGGAATTTGTATCTATTATTGGTCCTTCAGGTTCAGGTAAATCAACACTTCTAAATATGATTGGGGCTCTTGATTTACCGGATACTGGTTCAATTAATGTTGCAGACTACGACTTACTAAATAATAAGAAATTAAATGAATTTAGAGCAAACAAAGTAGGTTTTGTATTCCAACTCCATAATTTAATACCAAATCTATCTGTTGTTCAAAATGTAACAATACCAATGTTTACTAAAAATTGGAGTTCTAAAGAAATGCGTGAAAGAGCATTAGAATTATTAGATGTTGTAGGACTTAAAGATAAGGCAGATATGCGTCCAAACAAATTATCTGGTGGTGAAAGACAAAGAGTAGCTATTGCTAGATCACTAGCTAACAAACCACCAATAATTTTAGCAGACGAACCTACAGGATCATTAGACTCTAAAACCAGTAGTAAAATTTTAAAACTTCTAAACAAACTTCATAAAGAACAAAATTTAACATTAATCCTTGTTACACATGATATGAATGTTGCAAGATTAGCAGATAGAGTAATTGAAGTATTAGATGGAAAAATTGTTGAAAATGCTGATGATTCTTTATTAGATAGTAAAATTAATATTCACTAATCAAAAATCTAAATTAAACCATGAATCATACGAAGAGCATCTAAAAGCCCATGACTATATTCGATACATCCAAATGCAGTTCTATAATCTTCCTTTTCTAGATAGTATTTGGAATCGTTCATATAGTCAATGGCCCTATCATATACTTCTTTTTCTTCATTTTCAAAAGTAATATTAGCTACTTGATTTAAATTTCTCTCTAATTTTTTAATATCTATTTTTATTTTTTCAGGACTTTCTAATTTATTCATTTTAATTTCCTCCAAACATGAACTACTCTTTGAACTACTGTGAAATAGGATATTATAACTAGAAATATTATTATGTATGTGAAATATTGAGCTCCAAAAACAAAACCTACTACAGAGCCAATCATTAAAATAATTAATCTAACAGCACGTTCAGCTATTCCAACATTACATTCTACACCTTGTGATTCTGCTCGTGCTTTAACATAGCTAATTGTTATAGCTGAATGGATTGCAAGAACTCCTACAAACCAATCACAATAACCTCCAAATATTATTCCAATATATATTATTCCGTCAGCTATTCTATCTATTGTTGAGTCAAGAAAAGCACCAAATTTAGAGCTTCGTCCATGAAAACGTGCAACAGCACCATCTACAACGTCTAAAAAACCACTTAACAGTATAAATACTGCTCCTAATATTAACATTTTTTGACTAAATGCATATGCTGAAAGTAATGCTATAAAAGGAGATATTAATGTTATTATGTTAGGATTAATATTGATTTTTTTAGCAATTGGGTTTAGAATTCTTTTTAAAAAGGGTCTTAGACTTTCAAGCATAAATATATATAAAGTTGTTATTCATATATAATTTTTAGGTAATTTTATGAAAGTATTAGAAACAGATTTTGATAATTTTGATAAATCAGTTATTAATGAAGCTATTGAGGTAATGGCTAATGGAGGGGTTATTTTATACCCTACTGATACTGTTTATGGTTTAGGTGCTAATATTTTTAATAAACTAGCTGTTAAGAAAATTTATAATATTAAAAATAGAAGTCCTTCAAAACCACTTTCTATTTTAGTTTCATCTAAAGAAGCTATTAATCTTGTGGCTAATGTTAGATTAAGGGATAAACCTTATATTAATAAATATTTGCCAGGTCCTTATACATTAATTTTTAAAAAAACCCCTATTGTTTCTAGAACTGTTACTGGAGGCGATAAGAATGTTGGTATTAGAATTCCTGATTGTGAGATTGCTTCTAGTTTAGCTAGTGTTTTCCCAATTATTACTACTAGTGCTAATTTAAGTAATGATAAAACTTTAAATTCTCCTGATAAAATTTTAAAACAGTTATCTGGGGATGTTGATTTAATTATTGATGTTGGTCCTCTTGATGGAGGTAATCCTTCAACTATTATTGATTTAACTGTTGATGAACCTACTTTTTTAAAACGCTAATTTTTATAATAGTTAAGTTACATATATATTATTTAATAGGTAGTTAATTATGAAGACTTTATCTGATTTAGAAAACACTAGTAAAATTCAAACAAACTCTCGTATTGATGAACTGTTAGATGGTGGAATTGAGAAAGGTATTATTACTCAAATTTTCGGCCCTCCTAGTTCTGGTAAAAGTAATATTGCATTAGCTCTTGCAGTTAATGTAGCTAAACAGGGTAAGAAGTCTATTTACATTGATACTGAGGGGGGAATTTCTTTAGATAGGATAAAGCAAATAGCTAGATTTGATTTTTCTAAAATATTAAAATATATTCATGTTTTAGAACCAACTACCTTTAATGAACAGAATAATAATATTAAATCATTAGATTTATGGATTTCTAATAATTATGAGGGTATTGATTTAATTGTCCTGGACTCTGCTGTTGCACTTTATCGTGTTGAGGATAAACGTTCTCCTAATGTCAATAATGATTTCAGTAAACAGATTGAGATTCTATTAAAAATTGCTAGAAAATTTAATATTGCAGTTGTATTAACTAATCAAATCTACAATTCATTTGATGAAGGTAAGGATAATGTTAATCCTGTTGGTGGAACTATTCTTCAGTACCGTAGTAAAACTATGATTCAGCTTGAAAAATCAGATGAGCTTCATGAAAGAATAGCTAGTATTAGGAAGCATAGAAGTATTGCTGAAGGAAAAACTACAAAATTTAAAATTACATCTAATGGAATTGTGTAACTGTTCAATTTATTAATAAGTTTATCTAAATATTATTTGAAGATTATATAATTTTAAGTGATAAAAATGTTAAAAAAAGCTGGTGAAAAACCTATCAAGAAGTATGAAAAAATTGAAAGGAAACCTCCTAAAGGTTATGACTCAGCTAATGATTTCTTTGAAAGTGTATTCATGGATAAGGACATGATTTGGATGGGTCAAAATACTAATCATCTTGTTGGTGATGTTATAGCTGATGCTATGGCCGACTGTGCATTAGAAAAGGAGTATTGTAAATATCCTCCTCCTGAAGGTTTTTCAAAGCTTAAAAGCCTAATTTTAGAAGATTTAGGGTTTGAAAATATGGAAGTATTTTTAACTGCTGGTGCAACAGAATCTCTATTTCTTTGTATGAATGCTTTATTAAATCCAGAAGATAATGTTATTACTTGTGATCCAGGTTATCTTATTATAGGTACATTTGCTGATAGATTTGCAGATGAAGTTAAATATATTCCAATATACAACAAAGAATGTAATTATAAAATGACTCCAAGTCTTGTACGTGATTATATTGATGATAATACTAAATTAATTGTTTTAATTGATCCTTTAAATCCATTAGGGGTTTGTTATACAGAAGATGAAATTAAAGAATTTGCCCAAATAGCTATTGAAAATGATATTTACCTTTTACATGATGTTACATATAAGGATTTTGCACATGAGCATTTTTTAGCTGCTAATTATGCTCCAGATAATACTTTAACTGCTTATAGTTTTTCAAAAATATTTGGAATGGCAGGTGCAAGAATCGGAGGAGTAATTTCAAATAAAAATATAATTGACTCTATTAAAAATGTTGTTGTTAATGATTTAGGAGTTAATATCATTTCACAAGCTGGAGCTATTAAAGGACTTCAAACTAAAGGTGAATGGATTAATGAGGTTCGTGAAATTTCATTCCATAATCAAAAACTTATTAAAGAGGCTGTTGATAAAATCGATGGTATATTCTTACCTGTTTATCCTTCAGATGCAAATATGATGGTTATTGATGTTTCGCAAGCAGGAATTAATCCTAAAGATTTGTCTGAATATTTAATTGAGAGGAAACTCTTTACAAGAGAAGGAGAGTATACTAGTAAGTTATTTGGTGATAAATATTTACGTATAAGCTTTTCAATTCCAACAAATGAAATTGAAGTTTTCTGTAAAGAATTACCAAAAGCTATTGAAGCTTTAAGAAAAAATTAGATTATTATGCCATTTAAATATCATCATCCAGTTCCTAATCATTATAATGAGCCAAATCCAAAAAAACCTAAAACCCAAATTAATAGTGAAGAGATTGAAAAGTTTGAAAAACTTGCTAAAGAGTTTGGTGTTGATGGAATTAGGTATTCTAAACTTTCAGATGATTTTAAAAAAGAGTGGGATATTGATTTTGATAATGTAATTACTCTTATTTATGTAATTTCAGATGATATACTTAAAATGGAGCAATCTAAGGAGAAAGCTATACTTTTAGATGATGAGTTTCAAGATATAGGGTATGATATTTATAAACTTGCAGACTTTTTAAGAAGCCTTGGTTTTAAAGCAGATCTTTTAAATCCTTTAGATGACCGTATTAGTTTAAGAGCTATTGCTATGCAATCTAATGATTGTATAATTCTTAGAAGCAACATGTGTCTTTTTAAAGAAGGTTTAGCTAGTGGATTTTTCCAGATAGCAACCTCTATCGATAATCTTCCTTTTAAAGAGGAAAATGATATGTTATGGGTTTCTAAGTATTGTGAGGATTGTGGTAATTGTATTGAGAAATGTCCTTATGATGCTTATGATGAGGATGAAAAAGTTCTTAAAAAAGTATGTTTAGCTCATAAAGAGGGTTGCAGTATTTGTATGATTAAATGTCCTTTTTATAAAAAAGGTTATGAAAAAGTAAAAAAGAATTTTCAAATTAAGATGAAAGAATAGAATTATGGAGTAATTAAAATGAGTGATAAAATAGCTTTAGTTTCATGTAGTGGATTAAGTCCATTAGGTTTAGTTGTAAGAGCAGCTACTGTTGAATTAGCATTAGGTGAGGATAATGTTGTAGCTGCATGTATAACTGAATATTCAGCACAACCAAATCAATGTAATCCAATTCTAAAAGATGCAGATGTTATTTCTATTAGTGGTTGTGAAGATGATTGTACTTCTGCAATATTAGAAGAAAAAGGAGTCAATGTTTTAAAAAATATTCCTGCAGGGGAATTAGTTGAAAAATTCAATTTAAATCCTAATGATGCTGTTAGATTAGATGAAGATGGAGAATTAGCTGTTAAAAAATTAAAAGAAGTAATTTTAAAAGAATTAAAAGATTTATAATTAATCTGTAAGATAATAATATTCTCCTAATTCTTTTTGTTCACGGTCAAGATAGCTATCTAACTTATTAACTCTTGGCCTTTTAGTTTCTTTATCTCTTCTAAAAGTAACATTTAAGTTTCCTAAAAACTTATTCATTGATGTTCTTAAATCAGTAGGTTTTGATGCTTGACCTTCAAGACCTGGAATTCCATTAAATACCATTGCTCTATCTGAAATATAATCAATAAATACAATATCGTGGTCAACAATTAAAGAAGCAGCATTTCTACTTTCAATAATTTTTCTAATAACGCGTGCAGCTATTAATCTTTGTTCAACATCTAAAAATGCTGTTGGTTCGTCAAACAAGTAAATTTCTGCATCTTTTGAAAGTGTTGCAGCTATAGCTAGTCTTTGAAGTTCTCCACCAGAAAGATTTTTAACTTCTTTTTCAAGTAAATCATTTAATTGTAATGGGTTCATAATTTCACTTTCAAAGATTTTAGAACCATAACTTGGAGCATTCATGAAAAGAAAATCTTGAACAGTTCCTTCAAAATTTGAAACTAAATATTGTGGTTT
>JABUVA010000006.1:55464-61599 GCA_021442885.1 Methanobrevibacter sp.
TTCTTCTTCAATTTCTCCTGTTGTTGGTTCTGTTACACCAGCTAGTATTTTAGCAAATGTTGTTTTTCCAATACCATTTGAACCAAATGCAGTTACAATTTCATCATGATAGATTTCTCCAGCATCTACATTTAGTTTAAATCCATCATAGTCTTTACTTAAATCAGAATAACTTGCAAGTACATCACCTTCTTCCTCTTCAGTTGGTGGTCTTACAGTAAATTCAATAGGGTTTCTTCTTATTCTTACATTTTCTTCAGATAAAAATCCATTAATATAAGCATTGATTCCAAGTCTAACTCCTTTCCTTCCAGATACAACACCGTATCCTCCAGGTTCACCATATAATATATGTATATTATCAGATAATGCATCTAATGTTGCTAAATCGTGTTCTATAACAAGTACTGATTTTCCATCTTCAGCTAGGGATCTTATTACTTTAACAGCATTTAGTCTTTGAGATACATCTAGCCAGGATGTTGGTTCATCGAAGTAGTAGAAATCTCCTTCTCTTAAAACAGTTGCTGCAATAGCTACTCTTTGAAGTTCTCCTCCAGATAAGTTCTCCATATCTCTATTAAGAACATTTTCAAGGTCTAATTCTTCACAAACATAGTCAAATTTTCCTCTTTCATCAACATTTGAAAGTAAATCTTTTACCTTTCCTTTAACAACTTTTGGGAGCTGATCAACCATTTGTGGTTTTAAAATAGTTTTAATTTCACCTTCGGAAAGTGATTTAAAGTAATTTTGAAGAGCTGAACCTTTATAGTATTCAATTACTTTATCCCAGTTTTCAGGTGTTTCATCAAATTCTCCAAAGTTAGGAATTAACTCTCCTGAGAGAATTCTCATAATTGTACTTTTTCCAATACCATTTTGCCCTAAAAGTCCTAATACTTGCCCTTCCATTAAACTAGGAAGACCAAATAGTTCAAATTGGTTTTGTCCAAATCTATGAATTGGTTCTCCAATAGCTTCAGGTAAATTAATAATAGTTACTGCATCAAATGGACATCTATTGGTACAAATACCACATCCTTGACATAATTGTTCTGAAATTAAAGGTTTTTTAGTCTTTTCATCAACCACAATGGTGTCCTCTTCCATTCTAACTCCAGGACAGTAATGGATACAAAGATAATCACACTTTTTTGGTTGGCATTTATCTTTATCTAGTATAGAAATACGACTCATATTATCTCCTTAATAATTAATTAATAATATTTTTATTTTATTTTTAAGACTTAATCAAAGTAAGTTAATGATTTATATCATATAAAAACTAATAATAGGTAACTATATATTTAATATTATATAAAATATTGTTATATGCCTTTTTAATTATTTATGTTATGGAAACATGATTTAATCTTTTATAGAACATATCCTTTATTAATGTAGAATAAATATTATTTAAGGAGGTCATTGTTTTTTTATTTCATAATTTCAATATCATTTAAGGGTTTGAAAAAGAATATCATAGGTTGGATGTGTTAAAATAGATTTCAAAATAAACCGAAATTTTAAATTCAACAAAAATTTCATTTGTTTTTTAATTTTAATTGTTGTAATTTCTTTAATAAGAATATATGTTGGTGCTAATCTTCCATCATTTTTAATATACCCATCTCCTCATGATGATATGCTATTAATTGAATATTCTCATTTTAATCATCATTTCCTTCAGTGGAATATATGGACATTAGCAAAGGATATGTCTTTTTCAATATTTTTATTCATTGTTAGGATTTCAAAAATTTCATATAATATTTGGGTGTCTTTGATATGGGTGGTATCTGCTTTATTTGCTATTTATGGTATTAATAAATTTTTAACTAAAAATAAATTGCTTCTTTTATTCTCTTTTATTTTTATTTTATTTTTACCATTTGGTTTTGATTTTCATGGAATAAGAATTTATAGAAATTCAATTATAGTTCCAGTAATGATATTATTTTTATTTTCTTTGTTTATTTTTATTAATTTTTCAATAGAGAAACTTGACAAAAATACGGTAATTTGGGGTGTTTTAACAGGTTTGTTATTTGTTTTTTATTATTATATTAAAGAAGATGGTATTACCACTCTTCCAATTCTCTTAGTATCTATATTTTTAATTATTATTTATAGGTTATTTAAGGATTATAATGATAATTCTATAAATGCTATTAATGTTGCTAAGTGTATTGTTGTTTGTATGTTGCCTATAATTATATTTGCAGTAGCTACTGTTGCATATGAAGAAGTTAACTACCAATATTTCGGTGTTCACGAAGTAAATACTAGAACTTCTGGGGAGTTAGGTACTTTCTATGCAAATCTTCTTAAAATTGAGGATAGTAATAAAAATCGTTCTGTCTGGATTCCTTTATCTACTTTTGAAAAAGCAGTTAATGCTTCACCTACATTGTCGGCCCATCCTGAGTTAATAGATAAATATAATTCTAGTGGGTGGGTTCAGGGTAATGCTGAGAAAAATCCTCTTCGTGGGGATCATTTCACATGGGCTTTTAGAAATGTTCTTTGGGATGCAGGTTTATTTAATAATGAGAAAAGTGCAAATGATTTATTTAAACAAGTAAATTCAGAATTAGATGCTGCATTTAACAATGGATCTCTTCAAAAATCTAATAAAATTTTCATTACAAGTTCTTTAATTGGAAAAGATATTAATGAAATATTTGATCTTAAGCCATTATTATTCAAAGGGTTGAAAACCACTTTATTTTTCGAAGATTTTAATTTACAGGACCAACCATATAATATTACTTCACAAACAAATGATACTGATGAGGTAAGTAGTTTGGAGAGTGTTTTAAATCAGAAAGTGTCATTTAATGGTTCTTTTTCAGAAAGTCAAAAATCTTCTATCTCATTTGCTCAATTTGATATTAAGGTTTATCAAGAATTATCAATTCTCTTTATCATATTATCTGCTCTGGGATTCTTAGGGCTTTTTATTAATCAATTTATTAATAAATTTAAGAATATGAGATTAAATATGCTGTTAATTTTTGAAATATTAATCATAGGTTCTTTTGCAGTACAAATTTTTGCAATAACTTGGTTTATGTCTTGGTTCCCAGTTATTGGTAATTACTTTGTATTCTATACTGTTGGTTGTCAAGGTTTATTAGCAGTATTTGAGGTTTTAGCTATTGTTCAATTTTTTATTTTATTTAAAAAGTTTTTAGATTGGAAGTTTTTAAAAGATAAAAATTGTTGACTCCAAGGCAGTAATGGATACAAAGATAATCATACTTTTTTGGTTGGCATTTATCTTTATCTACTATGGAAATACAACTCATTTTATCTCCTGTTAATAAAATAATATTTATAGTGTTGCATATCTAAATATTATATAAATATTATTAAAATGAGGATTTTCATATTTTTTTATAGTTCATTCTTATTTTTCGTATTATTAATTATTTATTATGGTTGTAGGATGTTGTTGGAATTTAATAAAAAAAATATTTTCAATTGTTTTAAATGGAAATCTGTAATATTTTCAATTATATGTGCATTTTTTTTAGAATTTTATGTTGTATTTGTTGAAAACTATATTGAACTTAGTGTGTATAATTTAATATGGCCTGCATTTAAAATAGTTATGAAATATTTTTCAGTAAAACACATGATTTTGTTTTTTATTTTATTTTTTATACTTTTCACAGTTTTACTAAACCCAAAACTTAAAATAAAAGTTTTTAGTTTTATTTATAATAATAGATTTTTATTAGCAGTTCTTACATTTATTGTTTGTGTTATTTTACAGATTCATGGTTCTTCTTTAGCAGCATTGGATATTTCTAATTCTCAACATAAAGCATTATTTGGAGTTGCTAGAACTATGAGATCTGATGAATTTAATGTCAATACTCCATTTGCATTATCTCAATATTTTAATAATTTTGGTTATTATTCTGATATTGTAAGAGGAGTTCCTACAGATATGTTTATTTCATATGGTCAACCTGTGCTAGATATAGCTGTAATTTTTAGACCATTCCATTGGGGTTATCTTTTATTATCTCAAGGATATGGATTATCTGCATTTTGGATGGGTAGATTAATTGCATTGTTTGTTGTTTCATTTGAGTTTGGGATGCTTATTACAAATAAAAATAAAAAGTTATCACTAGCTTATACATTTTTATTAACTTTTTCACCACTTGTTCAATGGTGGTATGCAGTTAATATGCTTGTGGAAATGCTAATATTTGGTCAATTATTTATTCTTTTAACGGATTATTATATGAATTTAAATGATTATAAAAAGCGTTTAATAATTACTATTGCTTTAATAATTTGTGCAGGTGCTTATATTTTGGCTATGTATCCTGCATGGGAAATTCCATTAGCATATGTGTTTTTAGCCTTTTTCATAGGGGTTATCTATAAAAATCATAAAAAATTTACTTTCACTAAAAAAGATTTATTGTTATTGGTTTTATTTGTAGGACTTTTAGTTATATTGCTTGGATACATATTTTTAAAATCTCAAACTGCAATACAACTTATAATGAATACTACTTATCCAGGTTCTAGAGTTTATAATGGAGGATTGGAATTATTTAATGTTATTAATCCATTTGTTCTTTATATAAAGACAATTTTCGCTCCAATAACAGTGGGGGCTAATGATTTTATATTGGTTTCATTTTTCCCATTAGGCATTATTTTATTTGTAATAGTGCAATTTATTCAAAGAAAAAAGGATGTACTTTTATATTTACTTATATTAGTTTATATTTTACTTTTAATTTATTTCATATTTACTTTACCAAGTCTTGTTGGGCAATTAACATTACTTAATAATACTGTAGCCATCAGATTAATCTCAATCATTTATTTTGTAGATTTACTGATTCTTATAAGGAGTTTATCTTTAGTTAAACTGGAATTACGGAATCATTATAAATTAATTTGTTTTATTGTTGCAGTGGTATTTAGTGCAATAGCTATTTGGTTGGCATTTGGTGTAGGTCCTTTTAGTCAAGTTATTTTAGTTCAGATAGTAATTGCATTTATAGTGTTTGCTCTTTCATTTTTCTTTATTTTAACAAGTTGTTTTAATAGGAAATATTTAAAAGGATTTTTGGTTATGTCTATTCTTATTTCGCTTTTAGCAGGTGGACTTGTAAATCCAATTGAATCTGGGGTAGATTATTACTTTGATCAACCAATTATTAATGAAACTGAAAGTATTGTTCAAAAAAATCCAGATGCACTTTGGGTAGTGGAATCTCCAATTTATATAGATGAATTAATTCCTGTTGGAGCCCACACGTTAAATTCGGTGAATATTTATCCTAATGAGAAATTGTGGTCAAAATTAGACCCTTCTGGTCAAAATAATGAGGTATATAATAGGTATGCTCATATTTGTGTAAATCTTCAAAATAATGAAGACACTAGTTTTGGAAATCCTGAGATGGATACAGTTAGTATCAATTTAAATATAAATGATATAAAAAATTTAAATATTACTTATATTTTGACTGATTTAGAATTAGAGAACTTTTCCAATGCTAATGTTAAGTTTGTAAAAATATATGAAGATAAAATTGGGAATAAAATATATGAAGTTAAATAATATTGTGTTTTTGAGGTATTATTATGAAACAGGTTATGATTGTTAGGTCTGATTTAAAAATGGGTAAAGGAAAAATAGCTGCTCAGTGTTGTCATGGTTGTTTAGGAGCATATAAAAAAGCTAATCCTAATAAAGTTAAAGAATGGGAAAAAACAGGTATGGCTAAGGTTACATGTAAGGTGGGTTCTCTAGATGAGTTATTAGAACTTAAAAAACTAGCTAGTGCTAACAATGTTCCTCATTGTTTAGTAGTTGATGCTGGAAAGACACAGTTACCTACATCAACCACTACTGTTTTGGCAATTGGTCCGGATAATGATAAAATTATTGATAAGATAACTGGGAATTTAAAGCTTTTATAGTTTTAATTTAATTTTATCATAGCTACATTTAATTATTCTTATAGTTGTCTTGAGCGTAGAATATGTTTCATGAAATTTGTAAGTAGGTGAAATTATTATAGAAAATGTTGTTAAAGTAGGTGGAAGTTTATTCCCTTATTATGCAATTGATTTAATAAAACAATTAAA
>JABUVA010000070.1:0-2541 GCA_021442885.1 Methanobrevibacter sp.
CCATTAAAAAATCCCATGTTTATTAATGAAGTCAAACAAGACATGGATGTATTAGAACCAGTAGATGACGGTGAAGAGTTTTTAGTAAAACATATGGTAGATGTTAACAGACACATTGGTGATGGCAAGATAACTAATGAAGATGTTAAAGATAGATATTATGGAGACATCTTCCCAGGTCTAAAAAATTCTTTATATCCTTATTTAAAAAGAGCATATAAATATAAACAAAAAGTTCATATTGATTATTATTTCTATAAAAATAAAGAATTAAAATTACTTGTTCATTCTGTAATTTTTTATGAAAATGATGAAATAATTGTATTCTACTATCCTGCTGATAAAGATGCACATTTAAATAATAAAGATACACTTGAATATATTACTGAAGAAGAAGTTGTTGAAAAATATGCTACTAGTATTATAAATATAGAAGATAATATGGTAGTACTCCATGATATAAAAAAAGGAAAACATGTGCTACCTGATGAAATATATACATTACTTGAATGTGAAAAAAAGGATAGTGACACTGGAAATCATTGTATTATTGCAGATTATTTTATTGAAGAAGACTACAATAAGTTTTATGATTTAATACATAAAATAAATTATGATAACCCAAAATTTTCAATTAATGTAAAAATTGTAACACCTACAGGGAAACTAAAATCTCTTATGTGTTCTATCTTTGCTATATATGATGATAATAAGGAATTAAGTAAAATATTCTACTTCATAAAAGATGTTACTCAATATGATTTAACTACAGGAAGAGTATTTGATTTAAATAATAGTATTTTAGCTATTCAAACATTAAGTAGAGCAGCAATTTATTATCTTACTTTAGAAGGTAATTATTCATGGACTTCAAATATAAGAGATATAATTGAGGACCCGACATATAATTTTACAGATGAACGTAATATTATTAAAGAACTTATAATTGATGAAGACAAACCTATTTATGATGAAGCATTGAAAAATATCAGTCAAAATAATTATGTTCAAAATATAAAAGTAAGAATCAAGACATTAAAAGGAAATATTAAAGAATTGAATATTCTTATAAGATATATGTATGATGGTGCAGGACAAGTAATATCTTCTTCAATGCATGTTTATGATATAAGTGAAGGATCAGTTGAAATTAATTATATTAGGTTAGCTAATGCATTCTCCTCAGTTTCATCACATTTAAGGACAGCTATTATTTATGATAATGGCAATGGATTATTAAAACCTAGTAAAGTTATTGAAGATATTGCCGGTGTTAGTTATAATGACTGGGAAAAAACTGGGCGAAAAGAATTCTATAATAATATTATTGATTATGATAAACTTAAAGAACAAACTGATAGAATAAGGAATCATGAGCTTAAAGAAATTGATAAAATTATAAAATATAAATATAAAGGTAACCCTAATGATATTAGATTATTCAGATATTATCTTTGTCGAGATGATAAATTAAATATTTCAGGTTATGTTGAAGACATTACAGAAACCAAAGAAAATGAAAATAACTTAATTAGACTAAATGATGAAAAGTCTATTTTAATTAAAGAGGTACATCATCGTGTTAAAAACAATTTACAATTACTTTCGAGTTTATTAAACTTAGAAGAAAAATTCTATCATGATAAACCTGAAAGAATTTTAGATTCAACCAAAAAAAGACTAAAATCCATTGCTCTAATGCATGAAATGACATACTCTTCAATGGATCTTGAAACAGTAAATCTTAAACAATACTTCTCATTATTTAATATAGAAGTATTAAGATTATATTATGATAAAGACATTAAAATTATAAACAATATTCAGGATGATGCATATTTACCATTGAGTAAAATTACACCATTAATTTTAATTATGAATGAATTAATATCAAATTCAATAAAACATGCATTTAATTATACAGATACTAAAAAATCAAATATAATTACAATTAATATTAAAATTGAAGATGGATATTGTATTTTAGAATATAGTGATAATGGAAGAGGCCTTCCAGATGATTTTGATTTAGATAAATCCGTAGCTTTAGGTTGGACAATTATTAAATCTTTTGTACAACAATTAAACGGTGAAGCAGAACAATTTGATACAGACGGATTTGGATTAAAAGTTAAATTTCCTATAGGTGATTAAAATGGTATATAAAGTTCTTATAGTAGAAGATGAAGCTATTACAGCTTTAGATTTAAAAGTTAGTTTAGAAGAATTAGGATATGAAATAGTTGATGTAGTAGATAATGGTCAAGATGCTATTAATGTAGCTGTTGAAAAAAGACCTGATGTCGTTTTAATGGATATTAATTTAAAAGGCGACATGAATGGTATACAAGCAGCAGCTAAAATCATTGAGTTTTCAATACCAATTGTTTACCTAACAGCAAACATTGATGATGAAACCTTCTTTGAAGCTAATAAAGAAGGAGCATATGGTTATTTAACAAAACCTTATAATATTGTAAAATTAAAAAATGTAATTAAATTAACAATTCAAAGAGCTAAAATTAATTCACAAAAAATAAA
>JABUVA010000070.1:6600-7994 GCA_021442885.1 Methanobrevibacter sp.
GGTAATAAAAACTTTGAATTAATCGTATGTAATGATGGTTCTACTGATAGTACTGGTGAGATTCTTGATTCTCTTAAAGATGAGTTTGAAACTTTAAGAATCATTACAAGAAAACCACCACAATCTGGTAAAGGTAAAGGATTTGTATTAAATGATGCACTTAACTTATCTCATGGAGAGATTGTAGGTGTATTTGATGCTGATACAAGAGTTAAACCTGACTTTTTAGAAAAAATTATTCCATATTTAAATGATCCTGATGTACATGGTGTTCAATCTAGAGTTAAAATGTATAATAAAGATGAGAATTATTTAGCAAGAATGCAACATGTTGAGTTTACATGTTTTGCTAATACTTTAAGAGCTAGAGATATTATGGGTTTCAATGGATTTCTTGGTGGTAATGGACAATTTATTAAAAAAGAAGCTGTTAATGCTGTAGGAAAATGGGATGGGTTTGCTGTTACAGAAGATTTGAATATTAGTATTAAAATGCTTATTAATGGATATAAAATTAGATTCTGTGGAGAAGTTGCTATTTATCAAGAAGCAGTAACTACTTGGAAAGCTTTATTTAAACAAAGAACTAGATGGGCTACTGGAAACTTTGAAGCTTTATTTATTTATACTCCTATTATTTTAAGATCTAAACTTTCTATATTAAAAAAGATAGGTATTATGGATCATATTTCATTTTATGCTTTTAATTTATTTATTTTTATAGGATTTGTTACTTTTATTGTTAATATGGCTGCTTGGTTTATTTTTGATATGCCTACATTTATTAGAATGGAAGCTCCACTTGTTATTGGTGTTATTTCAGCATTTGCATTCTTCCCTCCTTTAATAATTGCTCTTACAAGAGATAAAACTAATGTTAAGGAATTTATTAAAGATCTTGTAGGTTATTGGGTATATTGTTATCATTTAATTCCATTATTTTTTAAAACAATGGGTAGTATGTTTACAAGAAAAGAAAGAACTTGGTCTAAAACAGAACATGTTAAAACAACTGTTGATGTTCAAATAGAAGAGTAGGAAGGTGTTATTATAAAAACTAAAGATAAATTAATTATGGTTGGTGTTGTTATTGTTGTAATTTTTATTGCAGCTAATATGAGTACTATTAATAGTATTCTTTCTATGCAATTTGATAAAACAAAAGAAGCAGGCCATACAAGAGTTTTAGTTCCTGAAGCCTGGAATTTAACTGAAGAGTTTAATAGGACTGATAATAAATCTAGTTTAGCTTTTACAAATGATTATGTTGTTGTTGATGTATGGGAAGATTGGCCTGAAGGTTCAATTTCATCGATATCTGAGTCGAAATTTAGAGCTATGGAACCTGGAGGATATCAAATACTAGAACAAAATACTCTTGATTATGGAGATGA
>JABUVA010000071.1 GCA_021442885.1 Methanobrevibacter sp.
GCTCTAAGTCCTGGAGTGTATTCTGATTCATCAACTAGTCTTCCTTGAGATATAGCTATTGGTGTTTCAGCTATTACAAGATAATCTCCATCTTCCATTATTTCTTTTGCAGGTTCAATTATAACATCTAAACTTTCATTTGGTTTAATATAACCTGTTTCTATAGGGATAACATAATAATTATCAATTTCTGTATGTTTGATATTGTCTATTGAATTCATAATAATCTTAAATAATAATATAAATATTGAATTATATAAATTATTTATAATTGTTGGTGTTTATTATGGAAGAAAAAATAGATTATTTTGATAGTGAAGGAAAGCAAAATACAATGAAAGTTATTGAGCTTGTTAAAGAAAGATTGAATCGTTTAAATGATATTAAATATGTTGTTGTTGCATCTGCTTCTGGAGAATCTGCTTTATTAGTATCAGATGCTCTTAAAGATATGGATGTGACTATAATTAATGTAACTCATCATGCAGGGTTTAGTGGACCTAATACACTGGATATCTCTGATGAGATGCTCGATAAATTAGAAGAAAATGGTATTTATACATTTGTTGGTTCTCATGCATTAAGTGGTGTTGGAAGAGGCATTACTAATAAGTTTGGTGGTATTAATCCTTCTGATATTATTGCTGAGACTCTTAGGATGTTTTCACATGGAATTAAAGTATGTGCTGAAATATCTATTATGGTTTCTGATGCAGGTCTTGTTCCTGTTGGGGAAGAAATAATAGCTATTGGTGGAAGAAAACAAGGATTTGATTCTGCTTGTGTTTTAACTCCTGCTAATATGACTAATGTATTTGACATTAGGTTCCATGAAATTATTGCTATGCCTAGACCTTAATTTCATTTTTTTATTTTTTTCTTGTAATAGTAATATTTAAATCTATTAAAAAATACAATAGTATATTACATAATTTATTTAATATTTATTTGCTATTAATTGGGATTTATAAATTATTTGATTATTACAGAAGGTTATTATTAATTATAATGACTATTAAATGATTATCTATAATTTTAATATAATATAATGCTTTATTTGCTTTTTAAGTATTGTTTTATAATAATAGTTGCATTTAAATATTAGTTATAATATAAATAGTTACAGTTTAAAGTAAGTTTAAGTGGGGTTAGTTTGTGAAATTTATTGATGATGCAATTAAAGAATCAGAAAAAAGAATGGAAAATAAACCGCCTGAAAAAGTTTCCGCTGATGTAGATGATGATCTTAAGAAGATTATGGGAAGAAACAAAGCTAATATTTATGTTATTGGTGCTGGTGGTGCAGGAAATAATACTGTTTCTAGATTAAATGAAATTGGTATTGAAGGTGCTACTACTATCACTGTTAATACAGATGCTCAAGATTTATATTATAGTGTAGCTGATAAAAAAATTCTTCTTGGAAAACAGACATGTGGCGGACTTGGTGCAGGAGGTCAACCATCTATTGGTGAAGAATGTGCTGAAGAAAGTGAAGATGTTATTAGGGATGAATTAGAAGACGCAGATATGGTATTTGTTACTTGTGGTCTTGGTGGAGGAACTGGTACTGGTTCAGCTCCAATTATTGCTAAATTAGCTAAAAAAACTGGTGCATTAACAGTTGCAGTTGCTACTATGCCATTTTCAGCTGAAGGAATTAGAAGAAGAGATAATGCTGAAGATGGATTAGCAAAACTTAAAGAGAATGCTGATACTGTAATTGTTATTCCAAATGATAAATTATTAGAAGTTGCACCAAACTTACCTTTAAACAAAGCATTTATGGTTTCTGATGAAATTTTAGGAAGGGCTGTTAAAGGAATCACAGAATTAATTACTAAACCAGGTTTAGTAAGTCTTGATTTCGCAGATATTAGAAGTATCATGGAAGGTTCTGGAATGGCTATGATTGGTATGGGCGAATCTGATAGTGGTGATAGAGCTCTAGAATCTGTACATGAAGCATTAAGCAGTCCATTATTAGATATTGATGTTTCAAATGCTACCGGTGCTTTAATTAACATATCTAGTAATTCTGATTTAACATTACATGAATCTGAAAAAATTGTTCAAGTCGTTGCTGATAAACTTGATCCTGAAGCTAATATTATTTGGGGTGCACAAATTGATGAATCCTTACAAAATACTATTAGAACTACTATTGTTGTTTCAGGAATTAAATCAGAAAATACCCCATTTTCTTCAAATGTTCCATTTGATGATGAAAAAACTGATAATGAACAAGAAGATGATAATTTAGATGATTTCATTGATGGAATCTTCTAATTATTTTATTTTTAATTTTTTTGATAATAGTTAAATTTATTTATCATGAAATTAAAAATTATTTTACTATAATAATTTATAGTATATTATTTTAATTTTATAGTTTTAATTAGGATTTTTTAAAATGAATATACAACAACAA
>JABUVA010000072.1:0-3191 GCA_021442885.1 Methanobrevibacter sp.
ATTTAATTTAATATATTCCAGATATATTTAATAAAAATGAAATAAACGAAATAAATAATTTTTATGCTAAATGTGAAGAAGTAACAGATAATGCAAATGAACTTGCAAAAACAAAAAACTATTATACTTTAATACTAAATAGTGAAATTGAAAGCGAAATCCCTAAGGATTTATCAACAATTAATATTGATAGGAACAAATTTAGATTTGATCTAAATGAATTAATAGAATCTGGCAAACATCTTAAAAAGATTTTTGAATAGATTTAATAATTATTCTAATTTTTTAATTATTTCCTCACATTTATCAGTTACTTTATAATTCTATACAGTTCCATCCCACACATATAACCAACCATCGACTAAATAAGCATCTCCATCATTGCCAGTTGGATGTTCATAAATCAATTCTTCATAGCTATCATATGAACCTTTTATTGTTGTACATGGCCCTGTATCTCCTTTAGGACCAGTATCTCCAATTATTTTTCCTAGTTCAATCCATTCTTTATCTGCCATATTAATCATTGCTCCATGGTTCTATTACCACATTGTTAAAGAGCATAGCTCCCCCATAATCATAAATCATAATAGCTGGATAGAATGTATCAAAGTCAATAACATCACTAATATCTCCTTCATAGGAAAATACTTCTGTATTGCCATTATATATTGTAGCTATTAAATATCCTCCATCATAATACATATCAAAGGTATACCATGTGGAGTTTAATGATAATTGCCCTGATGTAATGCTTAATTCATTTATTGTATGATCTGCATCTGAATACTTTAAACCTTTATTTGATTGATATGCTCCTAGTTCTAAAATTTTTGTATCTCTATAATGTGATAGGTTTTTTGAACTTACAAAAGCTATTGTATCAGCCCATCCAGAATCGCTATTTTTCTTTTGAACAATTTTAGCAGAAAAATGAACTCCGGTTTTAGATGTATCAATAGCTGAAGTTGGAAATAGCATTATTGCACTTGATTCTACTACTCCTTTTGAAATTAAATATCCGTATTTACTGTAATTGCTATCATAGTTGTAAGTACTGAAAGAATGAGTTAANCCATATTTACTGTAATTGCTATCATAGTTGTAAGTACTGAAAGAATGAGTTAGATCTGTTGGATATTTAACTACTTCATATAGATAAGTGTGCTGTTCATTGTTATCTATAAATTCAAATGATTTGATTGTATAAGTTTCAGTTCGTGTTGATATTCCTGTAACAACAGTTATTTCTAATTCATCACCTGCATCACCTACTGTAAAAGTTTTCATAGCATCACCATTGCTATTTGAGTAAACTTCATAGGATACGCCATTTATTATAATATCGGCAGGAACACCTTCAACAGGATTATTATCTTTATCTTTTATATTAACACCAGCACTTACTTCCATACCTTCCCTTATTTCATAATCGTTAGGGAGAAAAATAGTTGAAGAACCTCCATACTTTGTATATGTCCATCTTTTTAATAAAATAGCTATTGTGTCAGAATTTTTATAGCTAACACCATTAAGAGTTAATTTCTCCCTTAACAATGCCCTACTTGTTCCTAATCTATTATTTTCTTCAATAACCTTACTTGCAATACTCATATTTTTCACCTTATGGAGCAACAGCTCTAATATATTTGATTTTAACACGTAATTTTTGACCTGCACTCATATTAGTATTATTAACAACAACACATGGTGCATAATTACTTCCAATCATACTGCTATACCAATATGGTCCATAATTAGAAATACTTGCATCAGCATTCTCAAAAAATGTATATGCTCCAGTATTTCCACCAGGTATTCTTACAATACATTCTTTAGAACTGCCTGATTCTGTATAACCATAATCACCAAAACTTCCATCAAATGAAGTTCCGTATGTTGATGTTAAATCTTTATCAGAAGCATCTAAAAAAATACCCATTGAGTTTCTACTTCCATTACCTACCATTCCTCCTCCAACACCATTAATACCATCAGAGTAAGAAGTATTTCCTCTAGTTACATCATATCCAATGTATATGTTAGTATTATTGTTTGCACCTATAATTGTTGGAGTGTTTTTTAATGCAATAGCTACTAACATTTCACCATCGTTATTTGCAACAATATCAAAATAATTATACCCATATGATAAATACATAGTATCAATTGACCTAACATTATTTGATATTAAAAGATTTGAAGTGTCAAGAACATTTAAATAATTATATGAATAACCACTACCATCATAGTTAAAATAATATTGTGGCAATGTTATTTGACTAGAAATTGATGGATTATCTGTAATATAACATTCATAAATATAACCTCCTTTATTTGCATCAGCAACTATATCAAAAGGATTTCCAGATGTATAACTTCCATATGTACTCCAACTTCCACCATTTATAGCTTTTCTTCTTATTGTAATTGGAATATTATCAATTGTACTTCCTGATTGATCCCTAACAATTGGGTAACATCTGCATATTTTATTTGATGTTTGAGGTCCGGATAATGTTAACCACTTAATATTATTGTTCAATTCAACAGTTGTTGGAATAGGATATGGCAATTTTCTGATTAATGGAATAATGCCTTCACTTGCTTGATAGCTAATGCTATTTTCATCTAATATATTCTGCAATGCTATTTTGCAATTTATTAATTTTGAATTTAATTCTTGTTCATTAGATAGTACTTCTGAAAGGTCTGGAGCAGTATATGTCATGTTTAATCAGCTCCCTAGTAAATTAAGGTTTTCATTTTGTACTACTGTTATTGTTCCAATGTCATTTTGTAAATTTTCAATAGCTGTTGCTACTGGTGAATTTTGAATTGCATTTGTTGAAGTCTTATTTAATGTTTGATCTACAACAACAGGTCCAGTTGCACCAGTATCTCCTTTAAGGTTTCCTACTTTTACCCAAGCCATTATTTATCACCTTTAATATTGTTTATAAAAAAAGGAAGCACTAACAAAATAGCTAGTACTTCCTTTGAATGAATAACGAGTTTTATTTTATTTTTTTATTGATATACGTAAAGTTCACCATTTACTAGATATGCATCACCAGTAGTTCCAGTAGGATGTGCTGCAATTAATTCAGCATAAGTTGCATAACTTCCTTTTATAATAGTACTATATCCTTGTGGTCCTATTTCACCAGTATCTCCTTTTGCACCTGTTT
>JABUVA010000072.1:5878-7201 GCA_021442885.1 Methanobrevibacter sp.
AGTCATATCCTGAAACATAGTCAAAATACAATTCACAACTTTCTGGTTTTATAAGTTTATAAATACTTTTAAAACATTCTGCTTTGATGTTTTCAAATGTTGGAACTGCAATTAATATTTTCATTGTTGTTCGCTCTCCAATTTCTTTATTCTATTTTCCAATTTGTTTAAATATCCTTCATCATCTTTTTCATACCTATATTGATAAACATCAATTGCAATAACAATCATGATAGCTGAACCTAAAGGAATTAATCCTTCAAGTAAACCATACAATGTTGCGTTTGCCATTATTATATTAATAGCTAAAGCTGTCAATAAGCTACTGGAAATTGTTTTGGTGAAATTGCATATGATAATTTTTTCTTTTAGTTTTTCCATTATCCTCAACTCAACAGTATCCTCCAAAAAAGCCTATTCCTTTTCAGGAAGTCCCAATACTCTTTTAGCTTTTTGATTTGCATATTCAACATCGGTTTCGCCTCTTATCCTACTTGCATAATGACTAGCTATACCTAACACTATCATAAGAATACAATATGGTATTGTATTTTCAGTTAATCCCAATGTTTCTGAATATAACATGATAATTGGAATAACAGTAACTAGGAAAGATGTTATAATATCGATATCCTTTCTGTTGTTTTCTAACCATTCATAAATCACTTTTGTTTGCCTCCCAACTAATTGAGTAATATAACACCCCATTTTCTATTTTAAATTCTATCATTGGTTTTATAGCATAAGGATATCCACTGTCAACATATTTTGTCCCATTCCAATAGAACCAGTGCCCTGTGGCTTGGTCTATATATGGGCCTTTGTTTTCAAGTGTTCCTACCAATTTTCTTATGGTCATATTCAATCCTCGCTATAATATTATATTATTTATATAAACTATTATATAAATCATATAATATAAAAACTTTCATTTTCATCACAACCATCCCACTCCATATAGAGTTTATTGTCTTCCCATACGAACCTAACATCATTTACAATAGCTACATCTGGAAGCTCGCAATATGTAACTCCGTCACTATCTTTAACATAATTAGCTTGTGCCATAATATTTGATTCTGAAGGTACAATCATATTTACGCTGTGTGTTATTTCATCTTGTTCAAAAGTGCAATTAGATAGATCAAGACAGTTTTGAGATTCCGGATGCATTTCAACTTCTGATAGCTGTTTATATACTAAAAGATAATTGTTATCAGTTGTTGGTGTTGCCATTGAAATCAGTTTTAAATTGTGGCCGTATATTGGATTACATTTTCCCTCATTATCAATGTAAACTCTTGAATTAACTGATATCTCCTG
>JABUVA010000073.1 GCA_021442885.1 Methanobrevibacter sp.
TTAACATTAACTTTTGTTTTGTGTTTTTTAAAAAGATTTATTAAATCAATATTTTTTTTACTTATTACATCATAGCTAACTTTATTTGAAAAATCTTTATTTATAATAACAAGATTATTATCTCTAATTTCTTTTTCAATAATTTTCATATTAATATATTCAAAATTAATTGTATAAATATCATATAATTCTATTTCCACAATTTCACTATTTTCAATAGCTTCTAGCACTGATTTACTGTAAGCACGAACAAGTCCACCTGCACCTAATTTTATTCCACCAAAATAACGTGTAACAATAGCTGTAATATTATGGAGATCATTTTTTCTAAGTGCATTAAGCATAGGTTTACCTGCAGTTCCACTAGGTTCCCCATTATCATCATATCCTTCTCCATCAGTTGTTATATAAGCTGTACAATTATGGGTTGCATCAGAAAATTTATCAGATATTTTATTGATTATTTCTTTACTTTCAGCTTTTGTATTTGTAGGAAATAATCTGCAGATAAATTGAGATTTTTTAATTTTTATTTCACTTTGACTTTCTTTAGCTATTGTTTTCATATTTTCTTTTATTTTTATAATAATATTTAAATAAATTGATGAGGATATATATTATTAATAAGATATAAAAGAAGGTGATATTTTGTCAAAAAAATCAGCTACACTTTTAGTTGTATTAGTAGTTGCTATTCTTGCATTTGGTCTAGCTTTTGTAGTTGCAGGAATGGTAGGGACATATTCCTTTAATATTCCAAAGGATAATTCAACACAAATTGATAATAATACGACCAGTGATCATTCCAATACGACTGTTCATAATTCTTATAAAGATAATTCAAAGTCTAAAGTCAAATCTGAAGATGTTTATCAATCAAGTTCTAATAAAGGAAGTAGTTCATCTGGTGGTTCATCTGGAGGAACACCTTCTGATGGTGGACAATCTCAAGGTGGTGGCTCTGATGATGCCAATGGTTAAAATTCAATGATAGTTTTTAAACTATCTTCCCTTCTTTTTTTTTAAAAATCTAATAGCTTTTCAGTATCAAAAACAACAGAGTTAATAGCTAATTCTAATAGTCGTTTTCCATATATTTCATCAGCATAAACCCCATTTTCTTTAACATCTATTGCTCCTGCTTCAATATTAGGATCATTTTCACGTGCCTTATTAAATCCATATAGGCCAACTTCTTCATATTTATCTAAATTAGTTTGATTTTCAATTTCTTTTTCATTTAAAATACCTAAAATTTTAGCAATTGATAGTTCACCACTTCCAGCATGTGGTCCTTCACTATCTATCATTTTATTATTAAGAATTACAATTAAATCAGTTGCATCTTCGATATTTGCAAGTTCTGTAGCTATTGGTATATTTCCACCATGGGCATTTACTATAATTACTTTTTCAATTTCTAAATATTTTTTAGCAGAGTTTAATGTTTCAATTATATTTTCTTTTAATTCTTCTAATGAAACATGTTTACCATGTGTTATTTCATCCAATTCATGAGCAGGATATATTACACCTAAAAATTTAGCTCCACACTGTAATGAAGCTTCTAAAGCAATATATGAAGCTATTTTTGCATCAGTATCTATTGGAAGTGCAGGACCATGATTTTCTAAATGAGAACCTAATGCTATAATTCCTATTTTATGAATACCTGGATTTCGTATATTTCCTGCATTTAGTCTTAATTCAACCATTTTTAACCCTCACATTTCAAAGTTCCAAATATCGTCCCCAACGAAGTGTTTAGTTTCGATAGCTTTTCCAGATGTATTTTCAACCATTTCATTTCCAGTTATTAAACTTACTCCAATAGCTAATGGTTTTTTATGATTTTCATCAACAATAATAACAATATCTCCAACTATTATATTATCATCTGCATCTACAATTCCAGGACTCATTACATCAGCACCATTTGTAACAAATTTTATTGCTCCAGAATCTACTACAACTGTTTTAGCTTCAAATTCATTTGTTAGAGCTGCTTTAAGTGTTGGGAAATATTTTCCATCAATAATTATTAAATGAGGTTCATTATCAACTAATATTTTCTTATGATATCTTCCACGAGTTTTAA
>JABUVA010000074.1 GCA_021442885.1 Methanobrevibacter sp.
TAGATCCAAATGCTATGGAATTTGCAACAGGTAGTGAAGTTGTCTGTGAACTCACTGGTAAGATTGAGCATGTTAAATATAGCCAAGAGGATTTGGTACTTGTTGCCCCAGCTACTGCAAATACTATAAGCAAATTTGCATTTAAGATAGCTGATAATCCAATCTCAACTCTTTTGATTACTGCATATGGCCATAACACTCCTATTTTGTTTGTTCCATCAATGCATGACTCAATGTATGAAGCAATTAAAGACAATATTAAAAAAATTAAAGATGAAAACTCTGCAAGTTTTCTTAAACCTAACATGGATGAAGGAAAAGCAAAGTTTCCAGATAAAGAAGTTATAGTACTAGAATCTTTGAGAATTATTAATAAAAATACCAATTCACATGATTAACAAAAAAATTTTAATAAGTTTAGGTGGAACTTTTGAACCTATTGATGCAGTTAGAGGAATTACTAATAACTCTTCAGGTAAAATGGGTTTAGAACTAGCTAAACAAGCATATATTCAAGGAGCAGATGTAACCTTAATTGTTGGTAATGTTTCAGTTGAAATTCCTCTAATTTTCAACATTGTAAATGTAACTACAACTGATGAAATGGCAGAAAATGTTTTTAAATTAATACCTACTTTTGATATTTTTATTTCTACTGCAGCTGTTTCTGATTTTAAAGTTGCAGGTTCTAAAAATTATAAGATATCTTCAGATAGTCATTTAGATTTAACTCTTGAGCCAACTGTTAAAATTTTAAGTAAAGTAAAACAAATCAACCCATCTATTTTTCTTGTTGGTTTTAAGGCTAAATACAATGTTTCTAAAGAGGAATTAATTGAAAGTGCTAGAAAACAAATTTCAGATTCTAAAACAGATTTGGTAATAGCTAATGATGTTGGAGCTATTGACTGTAATTTTGGTTCAGATAAAAATAAGGTTTTAATAATTGATGATGATGTTATTGAAACTCCTTTAAGAAATAAGAAAGAAATAGCTAAAATAGTTCTTGATGAGGTTTCTAAAAGGTTATAAAATTTTATTAAGATTTTTTAAAAGGAGTATTTTCATATCAAGTTCAATCCTCCAGAATTATTATATTTGGAGTTTTTTTTAAAGAGTGAATAATCCCAGAGGAGGTCGTTTTTGAACTTAATATATTAATTGCATTAACAATTATTATATTAAATTTTATAATATAAAAACATATTCATAAAGGGAACACTATATATATATATATATCTTTTTTGTTTAAAAATTTCGCTCTACTAAAAAGCAGATATGGTCTTTTTCATAAGGCTCTAGCTTTATTTTTTCTATAACTTTAAAACCTTTTTCTTTTAAGATTTTTTCTTGCATCTTAAATATTTTTTTAGGTTTTTGAACAACATCAATGCTTCTAGCTTTTAGCATCAATAATCCCCTTCCATCTTCTTTTGAAAATAGGTTCATATTTCTTATAAACAGTGAAGTTTGAGTAGGTTGTGCAACATCACAATAAACTAAATCAACTTTTTCAACCTGGTGAATATATTGTTTTGGTTTTGTTGCATCTCCAAGTATTGGTACTATATTTGGTCGTCTACTTGCTAATCTTACAAGTTTCTTACAGGTAATAGGTGAAAATTCAACAGCATAAATCCTTCCATCAATTACAATATCTGAAATATGGGATACTGTGGTTCCTGTTGATGCTCCTAGATATAATATTTTCTCATTTTCTAAAATATCTAATTTGGACAATCCATTTATAAGTCCTGCAGCTAGTTTAGAGCGATTTGGATTCCAAAGCCTATACTCATTATCTCCATCTTCAATTAGCTTTTCACCATATACTGAAGTTCCTGGAACTAAATTTATAGTAGCTATTTGATCTTCTTTAGAATAAACTTTCATAATTTACTTCCTTTTTCTTCTCTTTCTTTTCCTAGATTTCTTCCGACCTTTTGACTTTTCTTCCTGTCGTTTTTTTGATGTTTTTCTTGGGAAGGGATGTTCTTTTTCAATTTTTTCTACATCTTCTACAAATTTATTATAGATTTCTGGGTCGTATTTTTTAGTATAAACATCTCTACGTGTAGCTAGTGATATTCTTGAAGATAATAATCTAGCTATTTTACCTCTATTCCACCATTTAGAACCTCTTACTTTTGGATGTTGATATATTAATCCATATTTAGGAGGTCTATCTCCACTTCTTAAATGTCTAAACAGTGCTTTTTCTGCACCCATTATCTGAACTGTACTTGAAGGATATGTTGAAAGTCTTTTAATTCCTCCGGCATGAGATATTAATTTTGCTCCAAGTGTTGGTCCAACTAATGTTCTTAAATTTGGTGCTATTGACTCCATTTTTTCATCAATATATTTTTCAATCTTTTTTCTTGTTTTTTGAAGTTCATATATTGAGTTTCCATAGTTATGGATAATTTCTAGGTCTTTTTCATTAATATCCTCATCATCAAATTCATCAACATCATTTAAAAAGGCGTCAGGTTTAGCTTCTATTATTTTCCCTTTTGTTTTATTTTCAGTTATTAATTTGATGTAGGTTTCATTATTTTTAATTAAATCCATTTCAGGGAAATATAATGCATACCATTCTCTGATTCTTTCAATTAATTTACTAATAGCTTCATCAATATCATCAATACTGTTGATTGCTTGAATTAAATGTTTATCTTCAGATTTTGAAAGTTCTTTCATTTTATAAAGACTTATTTTTCTATAAGTTTCACTTAGCTCTTCATTTGATATGTTTGTTTTATCTAAATAATCATCGAAGTTTTCTCGTAAAATATCTCCACCTAAATTTGGTGTTTTCAATACTACATTATTAAAATCTTCATAATCAGAAGTTTTATTATTTGTTTCAATTATTATTTCATCAAAATCATCTTTAACAGATTCAATTATCTCTATTTCTTCTTCTACAATCTCTTTATTTTCTAAAGCTATTAATTTAGAGACAATTTCCTCTTTTTGAAATGGTTTTATTTCTATTAATTCTTGATTTTCATTGAATGCTAAAAAGCCACCAATAAAATATGTTATATAACAATCCATAATGTTATTATTTATTTTTATTTTTAAATATCTTTCACTTTATAATATTTATTGATTTTTTAAATTTTTTATAATACATAGCTATCTTTTTGTGCGACAAGAATTGTCTTTTAAATTTTGTTATATGAACCCATTTTTTTAGGGTTTTATGTCAGTACAACTATTAGTATGTTGTTAACCTTGCCATACGGGTTATTATCACTTGAAACTGCGTCACCGGTAACTGTGGGGTGGGTTGCATGATAGTTTAAAGCCTAATCTAATCATTACACCAGTATTATCTATCATTTTGGATAATATTTGATGGAGGGCGAGAGAAAGGCGAGCATTGGCTAATGTTAAATGAACTTCTATAAGCATTGTAAAGAAAGTCGGCAGATTAAAGGTGTTGTAAAACTGTCGTTAATGCACGTAGGTCATACAATTTGGTGCTGCAGGCGTAGGGTATCTCTCCAATTTAGAAAATCAGTGAAATTTAAGAGTTTCCATTCCAGTTACGGCGGAATGTTCTCCCCATTAAACTTTTAACTGAGTAATCAGTTAGGAGGTAGCACATATGGAATGTCTAAACATTAAATACCAAATGTATTTCAAGTATTTAAATGTGGGCTAGAGAAAGAGCAATATGATTAACGATAAG
>JABUVA010000075.1 GCA_021442885.1 Methanobrevibacter sp.
TTCATATTCATAATAATCTCTCCAAATGTATATATTGGAGAAATTCTTCTCCAAATTCTTATAATCTGTTAAATTAAAATAACCATCAAATAATTCTTTATCATTTATCTCTAATGGTTTGAATTTTATCATATATACCCCTAATTAAAATATCATATTATAATATGTAACTTAAATTGTTTAAACAAAATAAATAAAAAAATAAAGATTAAAATCAATTTAAATTGAATTTAAAACCTTATAAATAAGAATTAAATCTTTTCCTAAAGTATAATTATCTATTAACTGTAGTTTTACAGCATCTGACATTTCATCAAACCCTTCTCCACCAAATAAAGACTTAGCATCTACTCCACCAACAACCATAGGAGCAATAGCTATTCTTATCTCATCAATAAGACCTTCTTTAATCATGGAAAAGTTTAATGTTGATCCCCCTTCAAGCATTAATGTTTTTATATTTTTATCTCCAAGATAGTTAAGTAAGGCTTTTAAATCAACTTTATCATCACCACTGAAGAATATATCGGCTCTTTTTTTAAGTTGAGCATACCTATCAGAAACTATAAAATCATTTTTATATTTATTAGCTACAGCAATAATAGTATCTGCATCATTATTAGTTACTTTAGCCGCAATAGGAGTTCTAGCCCTACTATCAACAATTACACGAACAGGATTATCACTTAAATCAGCATCAATTTTATGAGCAGTAAGTTTTGGATTATCAGCAATGACAGTTCCAATACCTACCATAATAGCATCTACTTCTTTTCTAAGTTCATGAACACGAATAATATCTTCAGGACCAGATATTTCTGAACTTCCTGTTTTAGTAGCTATTTTTCCATCAAGTGTCATTGCAGCATTTAGTATTACATATGGTTTCATTTTTCATCACCTTAATTTAATAGTTAAACTTGAAGTATATAAATATTTTACCTTTAAAATACATATTACTAAATGGTGATAAAATGGAAGATAGATTTGAAAAAGGAATGAAAATATTAAATATTACTAATGGTGAAAAAATCGAAGAGATTTTTAAAGATTTTGAAGATATAGCACCAGATTTAGGTAGATTCATTGTAGAATTCCCCTATTCAGAAATTTATACAAGAGAAGAAGTTGATTTAAAAACTCGTGAATTATGTACTGTTGCAGCTCTTACTTGTATAGGATATGCTGGTAGTGAACTTAAAGATCATATTGGTGCTGCTTTAAGAGTTGGTAATAGTCCTAAAGAAATTGTAGAAATAATTATGCAAATGTCTGCTTATGCTGGTTTTCCAGCTGCTATAAATGGTATGATGATTGCTAAAGAAGTTTTTAAACAACAAGATTTACTTCCAGTAAAATGATTAAAATGACACTTTGTAGTTTTTGTGAGGTTGATATTCCAGAGGACAGTACATTTTGTCCATACTGTGGAAAAAGATTACCTCAAGAATTTTTTGATAGAGTTGAGTTTGAAAGAAGACGAAGAGAACAAGAAGAACTAGAATTAGCATTATTAATGCATGGTGTTTCCTAGCTATTTTATATTAAAAACCTTTTTTGCATTATTTGTAGTTACTTCATCAACAGTATCTACATCTAAATTCTTTATCTCAGCAATCTTTTGAAGAGCGATTGAAACATTAGCTGGTTCATTTCTCTCTTCTTTAGTCATAGCTAGATATGGACTATCAGTTTCTGTTAAAACAGAGTCTAAAGGAATTTCTTTAATAAGTTCTTGGTGACGTGGAGAGTAGGCAAGCATTGTAGAAAATCCCATATAATAGTTATCTTTTTCTATGATCCTACGAGCAGTCTTCATACTTCCACTAAAACAATGAAAAATACAGTATGGAATATTATCATAGTCTTCAAGAAGATTAAATGCTTTTCTCTCACTATCTCTAACATGCATAAGTAA
>JABUVA010000076.1 GCA_021442885.1 Methanobrevibacter sp.
AAACATATATAATCACAATTTTCATCTACAAATTGAGGGTCTTTGAGATTATCATAATCCCCTGTAAAAGCTGTGTAAATAGCTATTTTATTTTTATTAATATCATTGATAATATTTTCATCAGGTTTTTTATCTGTATTGAAAAGGTCACTTAGAATATTACTTTCAACACACTTTTCATATCTTGATTTAACTACTTCATAGGGATTAATTTCATCGACCATGATAACCATCAAAAAAATATTATTTTATATTATCTATAAAATATGTAGCTAATAATAATTAAATATTAACCGTGCTTCACACATCTGTCAACTTTTTATTTATTAGTCGTGTTTCCTCTATCTTTGTTTTAATAATTTTGAATATTGGATTTCTTATTTTAAGGTCGATTAATGGGATTTTTATGTATTCATCATCAGTTTTCAGTTTATATATTTGTTTTTTAAAGATTTTGTCTCTTAATCGAAAATAAGGTTAGATTCTTGGAATAATGTTTTGAGTATTAATTCTGTGGATGATTAACTCAGTCAAATATTATTATGGATTTTTTTAAGTTAAATGTTGATGTTGCATTTTCTATATTCTTTTTAACAAGTGTTAATTCACAATATTTAAGTGGAAATTTGTGCATCGATTATAAATCCATTTAGCAAGTCATAAATCACGGATTCTTGAATTTTAGGAGTATTAGGCTCTTTTAAACTTACAGAATCTAATTCCATTTCTTCACGTGTTATCGGTGCGTTAAGAATACCAAATTGAGTACCATCAACTTCCTGTAAGTAAAATCCTTTATATTCTAAAAATACATTTTTATTATGCTCATATTTGCATGAATCACTTTTTTATTTATTTCAACATGATATAATTGGTTAATTTTCATTCTTTGTTTAGAATATCATTGTTTACTATTGGCAATTTAGTATCTTCCATATACTTCTCATAGTAATTATCTAATTCTAAAGTTATTGTTAATCCATTATCTTGTAATTTATATAAAATATGATAATCAAAAGTCATTTAACTATTTTTTTGTATAAGCACCTTCTTCCAACATATGTTTAAATTTTTGTTCTTCATCAATTATAATACTCTTAGCAATTAAAGTTGCAATATGTTTACACCAATTTAACATAACATCATCATAACCAATAAATTTTTAATTAAAAATTTAAAAATAGATTAAATCATTTTATAATGGATTAGAGTATTTAGTTATCCCAAAAGGGAATGGCAAAACTATTTGATTGTAGTTCTGATAATATTTCACTACATTTGAAAAACATTTTTGCAGACAATGAACTTAATCAAGAGAAAGTCCGTCAAAAAATCCCAATGGTCGCTGATGATGGGAAAACATATAAAACACTCTTCTACAATCTAGATGCCATCATATCAGTAGGATACCGTGTCAATTCTAAAAGAGCAACACATTTTCGTAAGTGGGCCACACAGGTATTGAAAGAATATATGATTAAAGGATTTGTTATAGATGATGACCGTTTGAAACAGGGAACTACTGCTTTTGGAAAAGACTATTTTAAAGAATTACTGGAACGTGTCCATTCCATCCGTGCAAATGAAAGAAGAATATGGCAACAGATAACAGACATCTTCGCAGAATGCAGTATAGATTATGATAAAGATTCAAAAGAAGCACAAACCTTCTATTCCATGGTTCAGAATAAATTTCATTATGCAATCACAAAAAATACTGTCCTAAACATACTCATAATGTGATAGTTAAAACCCTCAGCAGCAATCGACGGCTCAGCC
>JABUVA010000077.1 GCA_021442885.1 Methanobrevibacter sp.
ACGATGAATAAAAGTTTGAAGTATCTTTCATATCCAATATTCCATTATATTCATTATCTGTTTTATCTAATGTTTTAATTCCTAAAATATTAGTAGTATTGTTATCTATTTCAGCTCTTAATAAATATTTTTCAACATTTTCAATAACTTTTATAACATTTTCATAAGAAAATAAATCTGGCGCATAATGAATAGCAAGTAGTAAATTAGGTCTTAATTTGCACTCATTTTTTTCTTTATTATTCATATTTAAATTAAGAGTGTTAGAAGAATCATTATCATAAAAAGGATCATTAACATCATTACCCATTGGAGTCATTTGATTAGGTTCAGTGATATAATCTTTATATATATTTTCTTTATTTTGAAGAAAAGGTACTCTTTTTTGTATGAAAAATTCATCTTCGAAAGAGGTATACTAGAGTCAACAGCCAATTCATATGTTTCACCATTAAACATATACATGAAACATACAGGAAAAGACCTCCAAGAATTAATAAAAGAAGCAGACGAAGAAGAAATGCAAGGAATAAGATGGAAAGACAGAAAACTCAGATCATACTTAATTTCATATAGAGCAAATCTTCACAACAATGTCGGTCTAGCTGAAAACACAGTAAATAAATATTTACAACTAGTAAAAACATTCTATTATCATTATGGCATTGAAATAGGTAAATTACCCTCTTATACTTCTAAAAGTGTTCGTAAAAACGAACCAATAACCGCTGATGATATTCCAACAAAAGAAGATATAAAATTAAGTATAGATTTATCCACTAATAGTGTTATGAGAGCATTAATACACTTCATGAGTAGTACTGGATTAGCTATTGTTGATGCTTTATCATTAACAGTTGAGGATTTTGTAGAAGCCTGTGAGGATTATTATGCTTCAAACAATTTAAATGAAATAATTAATATTTTATCTGTTTCGGAGGATGTAATACCTACCTTTAAGTTGAGGCGTAGAAAGACAGGGAAATTCTTCTATACTTTTGCTACTTCAGAAGCAGTAAATAGTGTAGCAGTTTATTTAAAAACTAGAAAAGATTTATCTTTAAGAGATAAACTGTTCAAGATTACTAAGAATTATTGCTTTATATTATTCAGAGAAATTAATGTTGCTATGGGTAAGAAAAAAAAGAATAGTTTTTCATTATTCAGAAGCCATATGTTACGGAAGTTTCAAGCAAAACAATTGTATGATGATGGTATGAGTGTGGAAGATATAGATGCAATTCAGGGTAGAAGTAAAGATAGGACTCATGAAGCATATTTCATTATTGATCCTGATAAATTGAAAAAGAGGTATATTGAGCATATGGGTGCTTTGTGTTTGTTTAATGAGGTTGAAGTTAGAACTATTGAAAGTGAAGAGTTTAAAGAACTTAAAAAGATTAATAATGAATATAGGACTAAGTTAGAAGAACAAGAAGATATGATTAGGCAAATTACTGAAAATCAGAAAAATATAAGGGAGATGTTGGATTTATAAGAAAGAATGTTTGTTTGGGAGGTTTACGAACCAAGCCTAATTGTGTAAAAGTCCCAAGTTGCATTCTTTCCAATATCGTTGTATAAAAACAAACGATATTAACAAACACATAAGAAGTAAACAAACATGATTTTTCCATAAATATTTGAAAAAAAAGTGTGTTTACTGAGTAATATGTATATTACTCATTGTATATTTTTGTTTATTGTTTGTTTTTATAGTTTCTATTAGAATTAAATAGAAACTTTTATATAGCGTTT
>JABUVA010000078.1 GCA_021442885.1 Methanobrevibacter sp.
TACTAGAAGAATTATTAAAACACGCAGAAGTATTCATCAAAGGACAAAAAGTAGATATAGTTGAGAAAAACTCAACCGAACGTGTAAACGAAGCAATGAAATCTTTAATAAAACACGTATACTTCAAATTAGACTACTTTAAAGGATTTGCACCAGATAAACCCGATATTTTAGAAGTAATTAAAGGAAATACTCAAGAGACATTCTCAGATAGTGCAACAAGAAATGCAATAGAAGAATTATATAATCATATTAAACTAAAATCAGATATTCATGAAAAAATTTCTCTAAAAGATATTTTAAATAAATTTAGTTCAGCACCATATGGATATGTTGATTTAGATATAGAATGGATGGTTGCAAAGCTATTTGCAGAAAATACAGTTTCACTAACAAAAAATAGTGAAAATATTAGCCTTCAACAATATAAACCAGAACAAATACTAAATTTCTTAACAAAAGCAGAGTTTAGAGATAAAATATTAGTTGAAATTAAAAAAGAAACTCCAATTAGATTGATAAAAATTGTAAAATCTGTCTATAAAGAGTTATTTGATAAAACATCAGCACCAGACAATGATGAAGAATTAATGGAATCATTTAAAACACTATTATCTGATGTTTTAACTAAAATTTCTAACTGTTTAATTGAATATAATATTTTAGAAAGTTTTCCTGGAAAATCTACTTTAGAACATGCACAAGAAGTATTTAAATCAATACAATCAATAAATAATACATCTGCATTCTATAAATATGTGGCTGAAGAAGAAGATGAACTTTTAGACTTAGGAGAAGATATAAGACCAATCTTACACTTCTTTACTAGTGTTCAAAAAGATTACTTTAGAGATGCGACCTTGTTATATAATGTCTATGAAAAAAATAGATATTTAGTAAACTCAACTAAATTAGATGAAATAGCAGATGAAATTGGAAAAATACTAAAAATGCCAAATCCATACTCTAACATTAAATCTTTAGATGGTTTAATTTCCGAATATAATTTAGAATATGATAAGATTCTAGAAGAAGAAAAAGCACCTGTTAGAAAACAAATAGAACATATAAGGGATAGTGTTGAAGGTGGAGAAAGGGAATTTAATAACTTGTTAGAAAAATTAGAAGCTTCAACAGATATTTCTCAAATACGATTAATACCACAAGAAGCAGAAAATATTAAGGATGGTATGAGGCCTAAACCTAAGCCTCCTGTTGATGGTCCTGAAATTGAAACTAAAGAAATATCTTTAAGTAAACTTATATCAAAACCACCTATAGATTTTAAATCAAACGATGATATTGATACTTTTATCGATGAGCTAAAGGAAAAACTCAGAAAAGAGTTAGAAGAAAATAAAGAAATTAAATTAAACTTATGGTGAGAATATGGATAAAAAAGCGATTAAAACTTTTGCTGTTAATGCTCGTGAAAAACTAATTGAAGATGCTAAATTCCAAGCAAGTTTACTAGGAATAACAGAAAATGGAATAGAGGAACCTATTAACACTACCAAAGACATGGAAACATATTCTCTTGGTGGATCTTCTACTCATTCTATTTATGATGAC
>JABUVA010000079.1 GCA_021442885.1 Methanobrevibacter sp.
ATCAATATAAGTTAAAACAGTACCATTGAAATTAGTAGTAAAACTAACAATCGCCTCTCTTCTAAATCTAGTTACACCAGTAACATTAATCTCAGATTCAAATTTATCCTCAAAGAATGTTAATGAAGCGTTTTTAGCATAATAATCATCATTTTCATCAAAGAATACATAAATTGTGTGTAAACCCGGTTCTAAATCATTAGGAATACATAAATAAGATTTACCATTAACTGTTGTAACCTCATAATCCTTATTATTTAAATTAACCCTAAGAGTTGCATTTATACCTACATTTTTACTATCAAAGAAATTAAAGGTGAAATTAAGATTTCCAGTACGGTTAAAATTATTAATACCAATAGTAAGATTTGTATCTTCTAAATTAGAGATTAAAATATTATCACTTGATGTATAATAATAACCATCACCTATTAAAGCAGCTTTAATATCATACTTTTTTAGATTATTTGGAACATTATCTAAAGTAGCTACACCATTATTTACATTGGCCAAATAAGAAACACCATTTACAGTGAAATTAACAACACCGCTTGAGATATCATTACCAAATTGATCTTTAACACTAGCTATTATATTAACATTAGTAGGATCAATATTAGGATCAATAACAATATTAGAATCAAGAGTTGTTGTAAATGCCTTAATACAAGCTACAGACTTAGCACCGGCAATATAATTATATAAATCCCTAACTCGAGTACCTGTATCATAATAAGAAACCCCTGAACCAAATGTTAATCTATTAGCACCAAAAGAAGGAAGTGCATACCAATTTATAGGAATAGCAATATAATTTGAACTAGTAACTCTTAAAGATACCTTAAAAACATCTCCTTTACTAATTGGTACAACCTCATCAAGATTAATAGTCTGATATCCTACATTTGAAATACCAGATTTAGTTGTTTTTAATTGATTGTTAACATAGATACTTGCCTCATAATTAACATTATCTAAGAAATAAGTTGAGAATGCAGCTAAAAAATCATCTGTAGTTGATGTAAATTGATTATAATATGTTACATCATTTCTATTAGTATAAATAAAATTTGATACTCCTGAAATATCATATTGATAATTTCTATTAAATCTTTGAGATTCATTAAAAACAAATGTAAAAGTAGGATTCCGATCACCAGATTGGAATAATGAGGCATCATAATAAGATATGTAGAAGTAACCACCATCTCCAAAATAAGGACCCCAACTGTTTTTTACGATATAAGCCCCATCACCTGGAGGAGCTACTCTAAAATTATCTTTAGAATAGTTATCATCCCAACCAACAATAGTTATAGCGTGATTTATACCAGGTTGATAATTACAATAATATCCATATGTATTATAATTATAACAATAGTCATCATGGTAATAGTCAGCACAAACAGCACCATATTTTATTACAGCTTCTTTAATCGCATAATTATCAGTGAAATTTGTAGGTGTTTGTAAATAAAGAATATTTTGAACATGAACTAAACTATTTAATACAGGTGAAAGCATAGCACTATCTGAATATTTATCATCACTTTCATTTAC
>JABUVA010000007.1:0-2445 GCA_021442885.1 Methanobrevibacter sp.
GAACCAAGTTCAAGTCCAATACTATCATAATCTATTTTATTCATTTTATAATCACCTTAATTTTAGAAAAAATGGTTGAAAGGAGCTACTTTTGTACAACAATATTTGCATAATGAGTTTTTTTCTTTAATATAGTTTGATTTACCTTTACAGTAATATTGACCATCTTTTTCATATACATCTTCTTTAGAATCATATCCAAAGGGATGTAATGGCTTTTTATTAATAAAGGATAAGTATAAACATATGTTTTTTGTTAATTTCTGATTTTCTGGATCATGTGGATTATATTGTTTAAAATAATAATCAATATCATCTTTTAGACTTTGAATTTCATTATTAGGTATTTCAAAATCTTCAGTTATTTCAATTTCGTATATCTCATCATAAGCATCAGAATTGTGCTTTGCAAGTTTTTTAGTTAAAGGATCTTTATATCTATCATCTGTAACTTTATTTCTTACATATTCAATATTAAAATCTTTTAACTCATTTTTGATTTCATTTAAAAGCACACTAGCTTTCATTTATAATCTTCCAATAATTTCATTAGGATTGTCAACAATGGCTTTTTTAACTTCTTTTTCACTTAATCCAGCACCTAAACCAACAATACGTGATCTTTCAAATGTTATTAAATTATCTGGGGAGTGTGTATCTGTATTTATTAGAAGTTTATTTCCAACTTCACGACATACATTAGCTACATGTCCATTTGATATTGAATGACCGTTTCTAGCAGTTATTTCTATATAAACATCATTATCAAGAGCTATTTCTGCTTCTTCTTTTGTTATTAAACCAGGATGTGCTAATATATCAACGTTTTCTGAGTTTACTGCTGCATAGTTAGTACCTTCAATTACAGGTTCATTAAGTGTTTCTCCATGAACAACTATTATTTCTGCTCCTAAATCCCTTGCTCTTTTTGCGATTTTATCAATTGATTCAACTGGTGTATGTGTGACTTCAGCGCCTAAAATAACTTGTATGTCCCAGTTATCATTAATATCATCTACAGCTTTTTGTATTTGAGGTAAATTATCAACATTTGAAGCGTCAATATGGTCTGTTATAGCTATTGCTTTGTGATTTAGTTGTTGTGCTCTTCTTGCAAGCTCAGAAGGCAGTAATTCTCCATCACTAAATAGTGTGTGCATATGTAAGTCAATTCTTTTATTCAAAATTAATCTCCTTTTTTATTAATTAATAATAATTTTATCATCTAAATTGTATATATTTATTTATTTGAAATTTTCTCATATATTGATTTTAAACTATTTTAATATTCTTATTAAATCCTAATTTATGTAAATATATTTATTTTAAAAGACCAATAAATTTAGTTTAGTGGAAAAAATGTCAGTTTCAGTATTTGTACCAAGTCATATTACAGGTTTTTTTAGTATAGAAAATCATGAAAATAATTTAATTAATGGATCTTGCGGTGCAGGATTTCTTTTAAATAAAGGAGTTAAAACATCAATTAAACATATAGATGATGATGAACCTACTATTAAAATCAATGGTAAAACTGATTTATTTAAAGAAGTTATAATAAGAGAAGTTTTGAAGATATTGAATATAGATGCCCCAGTAGAAATAAATCAAAAAATTGATATTCCAATTGGTGCAGGATTTGGAAGTTCAGCTGCATCAGCAATAGGAGTCGCTATAGGATTAAATAAAATATTAGATTTAGGATATTCATTTGAAAAAGCAGCGCAAATAGCACATATTGCTGAAATTAATCTTGGATCAGGACTTGGAGATGTAATTTCACAAACAGGACAAGGATTTGTTACAAGAACAAAACCAGGAGCTCCAGGAATAGGTGAAATAACATCAATAGATCAATATGAAATATTTGTAGGATGTAAAACATTTAATAAAATCAACACATCATCAATAATCCAAGATGATAATTATAAAAAAATAATAACAAAAAAAGGTTTAGAATCGTTAAATAGATTTAATAAAAACCCAACAATAGAAAACTTCTTAAAAGAATCATACAGATTTTCAAATGAAACAAAACTAATTACAAAAAACATTCAAGAAGCATCTGAAATACTTAAAAATGAAGATAATATACTAGGATCATCAATGGCAATGCTTGGAGAAACATTATTTGCATTTTCAGAAAATAAAAAATCACTAAAAAATAGTGAAATAAAAGACTTTAAGATATATAAAATTAACAATGAAGGAATAACTTATGATTAAACTTAGTTATAAAATAAATAAGTATAGGGAGCAGTTATTCGAAACAATAAACAAGGGAGATGCAATCATAGAAATAGGTTGTCATGTAGGTAAAACAACTAAAAAAATAATAGAAAATTTTGAAAATTGTCAAATAATAGCTATTGACAATAGTCCAGAAGCAATCACTCCAATGAAAAAACTAGAAAAAGAATATGAAAATTTAACATTTATATCAGG
>JABUVA010000007.1:2473-14845 GCA_021442885.1 Methanobrevibacter sp.
GTATATAAAATAAAAACAACCTGTGATGTACTATCAATAGATTTAGGTGGAGGATATCATCCAGACACTGTTTTTAAAGTATTTTACATATGGTCATCAACATTTACTCCTAAAAACACATTAATTAGAAATAAAGGATTATTGGATTTCTGTAATTCATCTATTAAAACTGATGAGGATTTTAAATCAACCGAAGGTTATTTAGATTCATATAATCGTGAAGGAATTCCTCCACAAATCAAAGAATTCGATTTATGGACATCTTCATTATCTAAAAAATAAAATCTTTTTATAAAATATAAAATATTGACTTTTTTTCCATTTCCTTTAAAAAAACACTTATATAGGTTGAAATTAAATAAATATAATTTATAAGTATAAGATGAGGTAATAAGAATGATTGGAAAAAAGATTCGTCTTGAAAGAATCATTAACAGAGAAACTAAAAGAACTGTAATTGCCCCAATGGACCATGGTGTGTCTAGTGGGCCTTTAAAAGGAATTGTTGATATTGATTCAACAATCGAAAAGATTTCCCAAGGTGGAGCAGATGCAGTACTAATGCATAAAGGTATTGTTGAACAAGGTCATAGAGGTTATGGTAAAGATATTGGACTTATTGTTCACCTATCAGCTAGTACAGCTCTTGCACCAGATCCAAATAACAAAGTATTAGTAACTACTGTTGAAAAAGCAATTCAATTAGGAGCAGATGCAGTTTCTGTTCATGTTAATCTTGGTTCTAATACTGAAAGTGAAATGTTACAAGAATTAGGACTTATTTCTGAGACTTGTAGTAAATGGGGAATTCCATTACTTGCAATGATGTATCCGCGTGGACAAAAAGTAGAAAACGAGCATGACGTAGAATTAGTTAAACATGCAGCTCGTGTAGGCTCTGAATTAGGAGTAGACATTGTTAAAACTAATTATACTGGTGATCCTGATTCATTTAAAGAGGTTGTTGAAGGAGCATTAGTTCCAGTTGTAATAGCTGGTGGACCTAAAGTTGAAACTAATGAAGATTTACTTAGAATGGTTAAAGACTCTTTGGAAGTTGGTGGTGCAGGTGTAGCATTTGGACGTAACCTTTTCCAGGCTGATGATCCATTTAACGTAACAAAAGCTATATCAGAATTAGTTCATAATGATTTAGAAGTTGAAGAAGCATTAAAATTATTTGATTAAGGTGATTGTGTGAAAAATAAATTCGCTTGGATAATGACTCCAAATAAACCTTGGGATGAAAGAAAAGAAATGATAACAACAGCTTTAGAGTCTGGAATAGATTATGTTTTAGATTTAGAAGATTTTGATAAAATTAAAAAACTTGGTAATGTTAATGTTATATCTAATTATGAAGAGGCAGATATCTATTTAGTTGGAATCAATGGTGAAGGTGATGCTTCTTTAGTCCTTAGTGAAGATTTATCACAATCAGAAGACCTTAAAAATGCAAAAAAAGCAAAACAAAAAGGAAAAACAGTTTGTGCATATATTGAAATTACAGATAAATTCCATGAACAATTAGCTGTTGAAATTGGAAAATATGTTGATTATGTTATTCTTGTTGGAACAGACTGGACTGTTATTCCTCTTGAAAATATTATAGCAGACCTTCAAAAAGAAGATGTTGAGATTATAGCTGCAGTTACAGATGCTCATGAAGCTAAAGTAGCTATTGAAACTTTAGAAATAGGAACTGATGGAGTAATTTTTGAAGCTAATGATTTTAATCAAATTAAAGAAATATCTACTTTAATGGATGATTTATCTAGTGTTAAATATGAGTTAACAGAAGCTACAATTACTAATGTTAAACCTTTAGGTTCTGGTGATAGAGTTTGTATTGATACTACAGATATGATGAAACCTGGTGAAGGAATGCTTATTGGATCTTATTCCAAATCCTTATTCTTAGTACATAGTGAATCTCTTGAAAGCGAGTATGTTGCTTCAAGACCATTTAGAGTTAATGCAGGGCCTGTACAAGCATATGTTATGGTTCCTGGAAATAAAACAAGATACTTATCTGAGCTTAAAGCTGGAGATGAAGTTTTAATTGTAAATACTGAAGGAGAAACTAGAACTGCATATGTTGGTAGAAGTAAAATAGAGAGAAGGCCATTAATTTTAGTAGAAGCTGAATATAATGGTAAGATTATTAGAACTTTACTTCAAAATGCAGAAACTATTAGAATTGTTGATAATAACAATAATCCAATTTCAGTAGCTGAATTAAAAGTAGGAGATAAAGTTAAAGTTTATGTTGAGTCTAGTGCTAGACATTTTGGTATTGCAATAGATGAGACTATAATAGAACAATAGGTGATAGATATGTCAGTTAGAGCATTTTTAGCAATAGAATTAAAAGATGATTTAAGACACAAAATATATGAAATTGAAAAAGAATTTAAAAAAATTGATGCTAAAATCAATTATGTTAAAGAAGAAAACCTTCACATTACTTTAAAATTCTTTGGTGAAATTGATTTAGAAGGAATTGATTTAATCTCTGAGAAAATAGAAAGTGTACTTGATAATTATGAACCTTTTGGTATTAATGTAAAAGGTTGTGGTGCATTTCCTAATAAAAATCATATTAGAGTTCTTTGGTTTGGAACTCAGGATAATAAAATCTTAAACCAACTTCATGATGATTTAGATACTGAATTTGCTTCTATTGGCTTTGATAAAGATAAAAACTTCAGTACTCATGTTACTTTTGGTAGAATGAAATCTCAAAAAAATAAAGAGGCGGTTCGTGAACAAATTGATAAATATGAGTCACGTGAAATTGGGCCTATGGATGTTAAAAAGATTATTTTAATGAAAAGTACTTTAACAGCTGAAGGACCAGTTTACAATCCAATTAAAGAATATAAGATTGAGTGATTTAATGGATTATACCTCAATATTAGAAGATATTAAACCTACTGAAGTAGAAGATGAAAAAATTCAAGAGATATCTAGAAATATTCTAGATTATCTTACTTTTCAATGTGAGAAAAGAAATATTGATGCAGAGGTTTTTTTAGTAGGTTCTGTTGCTAAAGGCACTTATATTAAAGGAAAATCTGATATTGATGTTTTTATTTCTTTTCCATTAGATACTCCTGTTGAGGAGTTAAAAGAAACAGGACTTTTTTTAGCATATAATTGTAATGATTATTTTAATGGAAAAGCAGATGAACATTATGCATCACATCCATATGTCACAAGTAAAATTAATAATTTTGAAGTTGACTTTGTACCATGTTACAGAATCCATGATGGAAGTGAACTAAAGTCTGCTGTTGACCGCACTATATTGCACACAAATTACATTAAAAGATACCTAAAAGAAGAACAAAAAAATGAAGTACTACTTTTAAAAAGATTCATGGATATGACAAAAACATATGGATCAGAATTTAAAGTAGGAGGATTTGCAGGATATCTCTGTGAACTATTAATAATTAAATACAAAACCTTTGAAAACACACTAAAAGAAGCATCAAACTGGAAATACGGTGAAGTAATAGATTTAGAAGAATACGAGACTTCTAAAATGTTTAAAGACCCACTAATTGTAATAGACCCAACAGATAAAAACAGAAATGTAGCAGCAGCATTAAGACTAGATAAAATGGGAGAATTCATACAATCAGCTAGAAACTACTTAAACTCAAAAAATAAAGAAAAATACTTCTATCCAGTAGAAAAAGAAATAACAAAAGACAATATTATTGATAAATTTAAAAAACGAGAAAGTAAAATAATAGCTATTAAATTTACAATACCACAAATACCTATAGACACACTTCATCCTCAACTAATGAAAACAGTAGATGCAATAGCTAAAAGACTTGAAGAAAATAAATTTAATGTATTTAACCATGGTTACTGGACAAATGAAGATAATATAGCTATTTTTATATTTGAAATGATAAACAGTAAACTTAACTCTGTTGATATTAATAAAGGTCCTAAAATCTTTTTTAAAAAAGCCTGTAATCAATTTATTGAAGCTCATGGTATTGAAAACTGTTATGTTGATGGAGATTTTCTAGTTGAAAAAATACCACGAAAGTTTAACACAGCTACTAGCTTTATTGAAAATCTATTTACAGAAAAAAATATTAAAAAAATAAAAGTAGGAAAAAATCTTAAGGACTGTATTTTAAATAGCTATTCATTTATAGAATTAGCTGATTTAGATGCACCTGATGACTTTTGGTGTTTCTGTGATGATTTAATTAATCCAGGCCAATACATTCGAAGATAATTTAATTTTTAATTGTAATTACAGTATCATTTAAACCTAAAACTCTTTCATAATCAATTTTATCTGCAATCTTATTTAATACAGACACACGGTCAAATGAACAATTAACTTCAGCATCTATTTCAACAGTTGGGTTAAATTCTATTCCTTGATCTTTAATACAAATTAGAATATTCTTTTCTTGAAGTTTAATAAGAACATCAATAGTATCTATTTTTTCATTAATTTCTATTATATTAACAAGCATTTCTTCAATAGCTAAACTAACAATTACACTTGTTTTTTCTTTCATTTTTAATTTATTTAAATATTCATTAACTTCTTTAGATAAATCTACTGCTTCTTCTACTTTTCCATTTATTGTTAAATCAAGAACACTGTCTGGTTTTGCATTTTTTATAAGGAAAAATCCACTATATTCTCCATTTGTCTTTTTATTAAGATATTTGGAATATATGAAAATAAATAATATTACAATAATATCAGCTAGAATAAAACTAATCCAAATACCATTGATTCCTATAAAGTTTACTAGAGTATATGATCCAAAAATAGGAACTATAAAACCTTGAACACATGCGATTATAAATGACAATTTGTTATTTTCAATTGCTTGTGCATAGAAAATATAAGTAAATGTAACAGATGTACCAAGATAGCTAAGGGAGAATAAACGAATTGCATTTACAACAACAGGTATATCTGCAGGATTATTAACACGATAAACCATTAATAATAATTCAGGATAAATTACAAATATTGCCATTAATATGAAAGCTGCACTAAATGAGACTTTAAGAGCTTTTTTAACAACATATTCTACACCAGAATAGTCTTCTTCATTATTATAAACTGAAACAATCGGAGACATTGTTTGAGCAGAACCTATTAAAAACATATATAAAATGTATAAACAATTCCAACAGATACCAAATGCTAAAACTCCAGAACTTCCAGACACTACAATAAGTAAACTATTAATTAAAAACATGTTTACTGTTAGAAATAGCTGAGTAGATGAAGACGGAAATCCAGAAATACATATTTTTTTAAGATAATTGAAAAATGAGGTTGTTTTTATTTTAAATGGTGATATTATTTTAAATGTTCTTTCAGATTTAAAGAAATATATGCTAATGTAAACTGAACCTAAAATATAACCTACAACAGAAGCTAAAGCAGCCCCACCAACACCCATATTAAATACACTCATAAATAAGATATCACAAATAATATTTACCACATTTGAAAGTAAAATTGCTTCAAATGGTAATCTTGGAAGACCATCAGCTCGTATGAAATAAGATAAACTCATCATATAACATAAAAAAGGAAGGCCTAAAATTATAATAATGTAAAATGCTTGTACTTTAGGAATTAAATCATTGTTAGAACATAAAAAATGAATAATACTATCAGAAAATATCAGTCCAAAAATCATCATTAATATTCCAATACTAACAAGACTTATAATAGAAACAGTAAAATATAGGTTTGCCTTTTTTCTATTAAATTCAGATTTACTTACAGATGCTAAAACACTACCTCCTAAGCCTATCATCCAATAAATTAAATTAGTAAAAGTTATTACAGGACTTACAAGTTGTACAGCAGTAAAGTTTGAAGTACCTATTAATAGACTAACCATTATTTTATCAATAAATAAACAAATATTGCCAGCCATTGATGTAAATAATGTAGGTAGGAAAAACTCTTTAAATTTACTTGAAATCAAATCATATTTACGTTTGTACATTTATCTTACCTCAAATTAACTTTAAACATCAAAGAAATCCATTTCATGTAAATATCTAATAAAGTTATAAATATATGAGTCAGAAATTAAAGGCCATTTAAGACCTAGAGAATATAGGATTTTAATAGTATAGCTATTGTCTACAGGAACTGAAACACGACTACCATCATGAGAAGCACCAGATGTAATAAATCCAGAAACACTATCTCTTCTATTCTCATCATTTAATATTTCATTTAAGGCATCTTCATACTGTTTTTTAGCAACTGGTGTAATATTAATTCCTAGAGGTTTAATAATATTTAAGATATCTCCAAGATAAACAGTATGATTATTATATCCATGGAATACAGTACAATCTTTAGGTGCTTTAGCTAATGTAACAATTGATTTAGCAGTCATATCTATTGGTGAAAATTCAACAATATCAGTTAAACTAGAGTATGGTACTTTTCCAATAGCTGTATAAGCTTTAAATGTATTTAAAAATGCATTTGTATCAAAGTTGATTTGGAACTCACTATCAGAACTTCTAGCCATTAAATTACCAACCCTAAATATTTTAACATTTAAATCATCAGTAATAGCAGATTCTAATATAGCTCTTTCAGCTAAAAATTTACTGTTAACATATTTGTTGTTTATTTTCTGACCAATATATAAATCAGTTTCATTAAACTTAGTATCTAGAGGTGGGAAGTTATTTACACTTTTTCCAGAGACACTATAGGTTGAAACCTGTACATATTTGCATTGTTTGTATTTAGCAAATTTTAAACCATTAATAACACCACCATAGTTAATATCTTCAATATCTGTTCCAGATGAGAAGTGTTTAACATTAGCAGCACAATTTATTAGGGTATTAATATCATATGAGATTAACTTTTCAAAGTCTTTAAAATCAGTTATATCTCCATCAATTACATGAATCCTTTTATTCATTAAGTTTTCATAGTTATTTGCAAAGTAATAGAATAATAATAATTTTAATCTATCTTCTGATGTTAAATTACCTTTTGATCTTACTAAACAATAAATATTTCCAGTTTCATTATCTATTAATTCTTTTAAAACATGTATTCCTAAAAATCCTGTAGCTCCTGTTAGAAGAATATTACCTAAAGACTCTTCCATTTCACCATTCATAAATGTTTTAAGATTATTTTTCTTTAAGAGTTTATTAATTGAAGTATAATCATAATCCTCCTCTTCATCAAATTCTTTAAGAGAATCATTTGACAGTACAAAATTAGCTAGTTTTCTAGGTGTTGGGTTTTCAAATACAACACCATAATTAAGCTCATAATTTCTAGCTAAAGCAGCCATTGTAATTTTAGTGACTAATAGTGATGTTCCACCTATTTCAAAGAAATTATCAGTAGCTCCTACTTTATCTAATGTTAAGATGTTTGCAAAGGTATTTGCAAAGAAAGCCTCAACATCATTAGTTGGAGCAACATATTCAGAAATTAAAACTGGTGCTGGTAAGTTTTTCTGATCAATCTTACCATTTAATGTTTGTGGAAGTTCATCTAACTCCATGTAAACAGTAGGAACCATATAATAAGTTAATCTTTGTGATAATTTTTCTTTTAAATCATCAATATCAATAGAAAACTCATTTTCATCTAGATTCTTTTTATAGTCATCTGAAACTGTAAAATAGGCACATAAATGATCATTACCTTTAATATTTCTTACAACTACAATAACATTTTTTATAGGTTCATATGAGGATATTGCAGATTCTACTTCACCAATTTCTATTCTAAGACCTCTAAGTTTAATTTGATTATCAAGTCTTCCATAAATAAAGACATTACCATTCTCATCATATTTAGCAAAGTCTCCTGTTCTATAATATCTAACACCATTTATTGTTACATAAACTTCTTTTGTTTTCTTAGGTCTATTAATATAAGACCTTGAAACACCTTTTCCTGCAATAAATAACTCACCAGTCACATTTGCAGGTAATGGATTTGAATCTAAATCCATAATCTCTTCATAGGTATTGTAGATAGGTTTACCAATAGATAATGTTCCATCATCAATATTATGCATATTTGTTACAATAGTTGTTTCAGTTGGACCATAAATATTGATAACAGTGCCATTATAGTTTTCTTCAAGAAACTCCCTTAATGGTTGTGCAAATGCTTCACCACCAATTAAAAGCATTTTAAAATCTAGGAATAGTTCAGATAATCCTTTGATATCTAAGTATTCAAGTAAACGTGATGGAGTACCAAGATAAATATTTGCTCCAGTATTTTTAAGTAAATCAATTAAAGCTATTGGATCTTTATACTGTTCATTATTTGCAAATGCAACAGGTACACCATTACAAATAGAAGTTAAAGACTCATATAGAAACATATCAAAAGCCACTGTACTTATTGATAAAGACTTATAATTTTCTTTTTTATAATTTGTAGCAATTTCATGTTGATAATAGCTTTTAGGTGAAGGATAAACAAAATTAGCTATATTTTCATGTTCAATCATAACACCTTTAGGTAGACCTGTAGAACCTGAAGTATATATGACATATGCAAGATTATCTCCTTTTATATCAACATTTGGATTAGATTCATCTTCCTCTTCAAGTAATTCGTTAATATCTAAAATTTGATTATTATATTCACTTAAATCAACATTATGTTTATTAATTATATCATCAACAATGATAAATTTAGAATCACTATCACTTAAAACATGTTCTATTCTCTCTTTAGGATAATCAGGGTCAATTGGGATAAATGCACCACCTGATTTAGAAATACCAATCATAGAAGCAAAAACATTACTGTTTCTATTTAGAATAAACATTATTTTATCTTCAACAGTTACGCCTTTTTTAATTAAGCTATTAGCTATTTTATTTGCCTTAATATTAAGTTCATTGAAAGTGAAATCACCATCATCAGCATTTAAAACTAAATCATCACTATGTAAGTCAACTTGTTTTTCATATATTTTATCAATTGTGACTTCATCAAGCTTACCATAAACAATATTATCTGGACTTAAAAGAGGCCTATTAACAATAGAAAGGTTTTTAACTAAAGTATCACTAGATAATGTTATAAATTTATCTAAAAGAATACTAATACTATCTAAGAATGTTTTAATAAATTCTCTAGAGTATAATGCATCATTATAATCACATTTTAATTCATACTCACCATTTACTTCAATTATATTTAATGATATTTTAAATTTAAGACCTTCATAATCTAAGTTTTCTCTTGCAATGGTTTTACCATTAATATTAATATCTTCTATAATTTTTCCATGAAATGCATATAAAAATTCAGGTGTTATATCATAGCTATTTGAAAACTCAGTTAAAGGATATGACGAGTAGGATAGAACATCAAACCATTGACTTTTAATATAATCAAGATAATCTTTAATTGTTAAATTAGTATTTAATTTTAAAACAAATGGTAATGTTTTAACCATCATAGCTAATGTTTTTTCATAATTGACATCAAATCTCCCATTAGATGCACAAGCAAAAAGCAAATCCTTACTATATGTAAATTTAGATAAAACCATATTAGTTAATGATAAAAACAAGATATTTGGACTTATAGAGAGCTCATTTGTAAAATCAACTACCTTATCTTTATTAATTAAAATACTTTCAATAGAAAGTTCGCCTTCTGCTTCTTCACCCTTTAAATCTGGAGTAATTAAACTAGCTTCATCAATTTCTTTTACTTTATCTAGATAATAGAGTTCAGCTTCTTTATATAAGTTAGAGTTTTCAATACTTTTCTCATTAACAGAATATTCAAAACCATTTACTTCTTCTAGTTTTGATTTATCTAGTTCTAGATTTTCGCTGTCATATATTGAAGCTATTTCATCAAATAAGATATTTAAAGATGTTCCATCAAGGATAATATGGTGGAAATCAGCAAAAAGGATTATTCTATCTCCATCTTTTAATATTTTAAATCTAAATAAATAGTCTTTATCTAACTCAAATGGTTTAATAAATCCTTGTACAATATCTTTATATTCAGATAAAGATTTATTTGAATCACCTAAATCTACAATCTCAATTAAATCTTCATTATAAGGTTCAACTCTTCTTTCTTGATATACAGTTCCTTCCTTCATTATTATTCTGGTTTTTAAGTAAGGATGATATTCAATTGTTTTTAAAATAGATTCTTTTAATCTACTTGCATCAATATCATTTCCAAAATCAATAAATTTAGGAAGATTGTATGTTAAAGCCATAGGATCTTTAACACAATCAAAATAGACACCTAATTGATTTGCAGTTAAAGGGTATAATTCTAATTCTTCTTCTCTATTTAATTTATTAATTTTAACTTTATCAATATCCTCAGAAATTCCCCTTATATTTTTAGATTTCATAATATTAGTAAGATTAATAGCTATTCCAAGTGTATTAGAAATTTTTGAAACTAGCTGCATTACAGATAAAGATGTAAGGCCTAATTTAAATAAATCACTTGTAACACTAACTTCATTTAAATTTAAAACTTCTTTAACAATATTTAAAATCTCTTCTTCAGTTTTATTTCGAGGAGGAATGATTTTTTCTTCAACTTTAATTTCAGGATCAGGTAATTCATTAAAGGCAGTTTTACCATTAGGTGTTGTAGGGAATTTATCAAGTTCTATAAAGTAAGATGGAACCATGTATTCTGGAAGTAAATTAGAAACAAATTCTCTTAAACCATCTACATTAACATCATCAAATGTTGTGTAATATGCACATAAGTATTCAACAGAATTTAATTTTTTAACAATAACAACAACAGATGCAATACCTTCATATTCAGAAATAGCTTCTTCAATTTCAGATAATTCAATTCTTAATCCTCTAAGTTTGATTTGAGAATCATTACGTCCTAAAACAAAGAGTTCCCCATTTTCATCTTTAACACCTAAATCACCAGTATTATAAAAAGGCACATCCTCAATTTCAAAGAAAACCTCATTAGTCTTTTCAATGTTATTTAAATAGCCTCTAGCTATTCCAGCACCACCAACATAAATTTCACCAGTAACATAAGGAAGAACTTCATTTCCATCAACATCCATTATCTTATCAACAACATTTAACATAGTCCATCCAGCAGATACCTTATTACTATCAATTAATTTACCATGAGAAGCAATTGTAACCTCTGTTGGACCATATGAATTATAAATCTTAGCATCAGTATATTTTGAAAGCTCATCATATAATCTTGGTGGGAATCCTTCACCACCTATAATAATGACTTTACATTTATTAAGTGCATTTTGGATTTCTTTAAACTTCAAATATTCAAGTAATCTTGTTGGAGTTGAACCAAAAGCATTAGCATTAGTTTTATTAAAAAGCTCTGCTAAAGCTAATGGATTTATAGCTTGTTCCTCATCAGCAAATACAACAGGCAAACCATTTAAAATAGTTCCAAAAATTTCTCTTAAAAATACAATAAATGAAACAGTGGAAATTGAAATCATTTTACTACAATCATGATTAAGAGCATAAATTGGAACATTTAAAGGTTCATTAGCAATATAATTACTAATTCCTTTATGAGTAATCATAACACCTTTAGGTTTACCAGTAGAACCAGATGTATAAATAATGAAACATAAATTATCTGGTTTTAAATTAGGATTAGGATTTGAAATATCTTCACATGAAAGTAAATTATTTATATTTACCTTATTTTCACCATCATAATTAATTCCATCATTAACAATTACAAATTTAGAATTACTATCTTCTAATATCTGATTAATTCTACCTTCAGGATATTTAGGATCAACTGGAATAAAAGCACAACCTGCTTTAACAACACCTAAAACAGCAGCTATTAAATCACTAGTTCTATCCATCATAATCATAATTCTATCTTCTATTTCAACACCTTGGTTAATTAACCAATTAGCTATTCTATTTGCTTTATCATTAAGCTGACTATAAGTGAAATCACCATCAATAGCTTGTAAAATAATTTTATCAGGATTTTCATCAACCTTTTGTTCGAAAATCTTATTAATCAAACCATTATTCATTAAATCAATTTTAAAATTATCAAGATTAATTTCATCTTCTAACATAGAGGTATTTTCAAGTAAATCATTAGGATGATTAATAAATTTAGTTAAAAGTGTATTGAAAGATTTTAAGAAACTAGATGTAAAATCTTCAGAATAATAGGAATTATCATAATCAATATATATTGCTAAACCTTCTTTAGACTCATAAATAGTAAAAATAAATTTAAACCTATTAAAATTGTTTAAATCTATTTTATTAAAATTTTTAATAGTTTCAGAATCCAAATCCTCCATATTT
>JABUVA010000007.1:14875-23532 GCA_021442885.1 Methanobrevibacter sp.
ATCAATATCTTGATTATTTTTCAATGGATAAAAAGCATTTTTCTCCAATTCGTTTAATTTTAATTTAAAATCATTTATAAAACTATTAATTGAAATACTTGTGTCAAATTTATAACCTATAGCTATTTCATTAAAATTATTTAAATAGTGATTATTATTAATATTTCTTGAATAAATTGATGATATTAATATATCTTTAGAAAATGCAAATTTAGTCAAATTAAATAAAAATACAGGAGTAATTAACTCTTTAATTGTTAACTTGTTATTAGTAACATGTTCTTTAATTGATTTAAAAGTACTTTCTTTAAATATTTTTGTTTTAGTTATTCTCTCTGTTGAATCATTAGTTGTAATAATATCTGGTGATAGAACAGTAGGATTATCAAAAGAATTAATTAAGTTTTTAAAATAAGTTTCAGCTTCGAAAAACTCATTAATTTTAACATTATAATCTTTTAAAGATTTTGATGAATCATAAGATATTTCATTAATTAAATCTTCAATACCTTTCGCAATTTCCATAATTTGTTTTTTAGAAAAACAATTCTTATTATATATAAATAAAAAGGATTGTAGACCATCTTCATCATTATAATTCTTATTTAATCTAACATGAAATGGGAATGTAGTATTTTTAAGCATATCCTCTAAAAATTCAATTTTAAAAGGAGTTGAGTTAGATACTATGGAATACATTGAAAGAAGTTCTGGATTTATTCCTTCATATCTTAAATCCTGTGAATACTCATTAAATTGTATCTTTCCATGACTTAATCCTTCTTTTAAAACAGATTTACAATATAAAAGTAAATCTTCAAAGCTCATATTTTCATCATAACTGAATTTTAAAGGAAGTAAGTTAACAAACATTCCAATATTATCTTTTATATCTTGACCAAAGTACCTACCACTAATTGATGTTTCTAAAACTAGATTTTCATTATTAGACTTTGATTTTGATAAGTAGAAAAATAAAATACTTAATCCTAAAACAAAAGGAGATATATGAGTTCCATCAATATCAGATAATTTTTCTAAAGTCTTTACTAAAGATTTATTTAATTTTAATTCATAAGTACCCATATCAGTATCCTTAAAGGAATACCAGTCTTGATTATAGTCTTTTAATATATCTAACCAATATTTTTTATCATCTAAAGCTTCATTTGATTTTAAATATTCTTTTTCTCTATTAACATAAATCTCATAAGAAATATTATTTATCTTTTCATAATCTGTTTTATTTTTAAGCGAATAGATGATTTTATCAATTTCTCTTGGTAATATAGTAAATACAGAAGTACCATCAGCTATAGTGTGATGTATAGATCCAATTAACATAAGAGAATCTCCATTTTCAATTATAGCTAGTCTATACAATGGTGTATCAAAAAAAGGATTAAAAGGTTTATCTAAAAAATCGTTTATAATTTCTTCAAGATCATCATCTTTAGTTAATTTAAAATATTCAAATCTATCAAAATCATTAGCATTGTTAACATAATATTGTTTAAATTCACCATTTTCAATATTTTTTATTTGTAAGTTTAAATAATTATTAGCGATAAAATTCACTGCTTTTTTAAGATAATCTATATCATCAATATTATATTCCCTTTTGAAATTTAAATTAAACGATGTATTGTTAGGATTTTCAATATTACTAAACAGTAACATTTTTTGTGCATTAGATAAATCAAATAGCTTCATTTTTCCACTCCTTTTTTAATAAATTTTATAAACTTAAATTCTAATGATTTATAACTATTATTAAATATCAAGAATAGTAATAATAGGGATTATTTTATTTATAATTATTAATATATGTTTTAACTAATAAAATATATAAAATATTTAAATAGAATTTTATAATAAGTGTTTTAATTTTTTACATTAATTTATAGGATGTTTTATTATGGAAATTAAAAAAGAATATAAAAATGATGAATTAATAATGAGTCCAATAGGTAGATTAGATACAATTACCTCTGATGATTTAAATAATGCAATAATTGAGGAAAAAGATAATCTTAATTCACTTATATTAAATTTTCAAGGTGTAGATTATATCTCAAGTGCAGGGTTACGTGTTTTAATATCTAATATGAAAAGTCTTAAAAACGAAGATAAAAGCTTAACTATTATTAATGTTAATGACACAATTCTAGAAATTTTCAAAATGTCTGGATTTGATAAAATATTGAAAATAGAATAATTTAATGAAATTTATGAATTCTTTTATAATTCANATTGAAAATAGAATAATTTAATGAAATTTTATGAATTCTTTAAAATTTAAAGCAGAAATAGAAAATTTATATGAGATTAATAATATTATACTTTCTCAATTAAATACAAATAACAAAAATACAAAAGATTTAGAGTTAATTATAGAAGAAATATTTGTTAACATTGTCAAATATTCAAATGCAGATTGTATAAAGATTAATTACTCATATAATGCTAAAACATCAATATTTAATTTAGAATTTATTGATAATGGAATTATGTTTAATCCTTTAGAACATGAAGATTATTCTAAAAAAGAAGATTTAGATTCTACTCCAGTTGGAGGTTTAGGAATATTCTTTTTCAAATCATTATCTGATAGTATATCTTATGAATATAAAAATAATGAAAATCATTTGTTTATTTCAAAAATTATAAAATAATTAAATTGTTTTAAATGTGAGATGCATATAATGAATCTAAAAGAAATTTTTAATAAAACTAGAATAAAATTATTCCTAATTGGTTTTATTATTTCATTAATTTCTTATATTCTATATTTTATACCTTCTTATTTAAACTGTGCTCCTGGTTTAGGGATTGGTCCTTCTTTGGGGATTTTTGGAGCAGAATTAGCATTAGGCAATACTTTAGTAGTTGTTTTCTATGATGTGAAAATGTTTTATGATTTAGGATTTTTAATTTATATTGTTTTTTATATAATTTTATCATTTATAGTTGCATACCTACCATATAAATTATGGAATTCCTATCTTTTAGATTCTAAAGATAATTTAGTTAGATTAAATTCATTATATAAGGTATTAAAATTTTTAGGAATTACATTACTTAATTCAATAACTTATGTTGGATATTTTGTATTAATTATTACGCCATTTCTAGATGAAAACTTTAAATCCTATTGGTTTTACATTATGTTATATGGTACTAAAAGTGTACTAAATCCAAATATATTTAGTGCTAGTAGTTTTATAATAATATTTTTAAATATATTCGGATTTTCATTCATATTTGGCCTAATAGTTATTTCTGTTGTAAGAATATTAAATATAAATGTTCCTAGAAATCCTTTTTTAAAGTTTCATGTTTCAGATAAAATAGCTAATTTTTCATTAATAATTGGAATATTGCTTCCTTTATTGTCTTCTATTATTATTACAATACTAAAAGTTATAAATAGTTACATTAACCTTTTTATAATAATTATATCATTTATTTTTATTATTTTATTTCTCCTTAAAGAAGATAAAACTAAACTTAGTGATGAAAACTACCTATCTACAAATTTCCATAATTCGTTAATAGAAGAAATAGTTTTATTGTTTGCTCTATTTACAATTATTATAACCATTATATTTAACATTCTTTCTAATTTTAATTTATTAAAACCTATAGGTGGTTTTGAACATGCACCAGTATTAATATTTTTAAATCTAGCTATATTAATTTCATTTGTTCCTGCAATCTTTTTCATTTGGTATTTTGAAAAAAATATTACAAATCCAATTGAAAGTATAACTATTGCATTAAAATCCTATGTTAAAGAAGGTAATCTAAATAAAACAAGTGATGAGTTAAATAATGAATATGGAAGATTGGCAAATAAAGAAAATGAAATTGGATTTTTATCAAATTCTTTGATTCAAATGACTCATGATTTAGAGAATCATATTGAAAACATAAAAACAATGACCTCTGAAAAAGAAAAAATAAAAGCAGAGCTTGATATTGCAAATAGAATTCAAAAATCCATTCTACCAAAAGAAAGTATAGAAAATTCTTATTTTAACATTTATGGAGTAAGTAGACCTGCAAAAGAGGTTGGTGGTGACTTTTTCGATTATTATCAGATTGATAATGATAATCTAGTAATTGTTATTGGTGATGCCTCAGGTAAAGGAATTCCTGCTGCATTATTTGCTGTAATTACACAATCTTCAATAAAACAAACCACAAATTATGAATTGGATCCAAGTAAGATTTTATATTCAATTAATAACATCCTTTGTGATAATAACATAGAATCTATGTTTATTACATTATGGATCGGAATATACAATTATAAAACTAAAACACTTACTTATTCAAATGCAGGACATAATCCCCCATTAATAGAACTTAATAATAAGTTTAATAAACTTGATGTAGATCCAGGTTTAGTGCTAGGATTATTAGAAGATATGGAATTTAAAAAAGAAGAAATAAAATTAGAAGAAGGTATTTTTTTATACACAGATGGTGCAACAGATGCAATTAATCAAAATAATAAAATGTATGGGGAAAATAGAATAATAAACTTCTTAAATAAAAATAATAATATAAAAAATCACAACTCAATCGATTTTACAAAAAAATTATTAAAAGAATTAATAGATGATATTGATGAATTTAGTAAAGACACTGAACAATTTGACGATATGACAGTTGTATATTTAAATATAAATGATGAAAAATGATAAAAATAGCTTATTCTAATATAGAAGACTTAAACATAACAAAAGGGCGAAAACTAGTTTCTGCTAAAAGAAGAGAAAAAATAGATAATTTTCGATTTGATAAAGATAAAAAACTTAGTTGTGGAGCTTTTCTATTACTTAAAAAATTATTAAATGATGAAGGAATTATTAATCCTAAATTTAAAACAACTTATTTTTCGAAACCATATATAGGAAACTATGAAAATATACACTTTAATTTAAGTCATTCAGGAAACATGGTTCTTTGCGGAATATCTGATAAGAATATAGGAGTAGATATAGAATATATTGATAATACAATTGATTTAAACATAGCTAAAAATTACTTCTATAACAATGAATATGAAAATATAATAAACTCAAAAAAACCTACAAAGGAATTTTTTAAATACTGGGTATTAAAAGAAAGCTTTATGAAATATGTAGGACTTGGATTTTCCCTAGATTTAGATAATTTCAACATAAACATAAAAAATAATAATATTAATGTAAAAATAATTAATGAAAACCTAGTAAGAGAACAATTAAAAAAGGATGGGATTTATCAAGATATCCTAACTAATTTTAAGGAAAAAATAGAAAACACTGTTAAATTCAGTCTATTTGAAATAAACAAGTTTAAAATAGGTGTAGCATCACCATATAAAGTTAATAAAATAAAAGAAATAAATTTAAATGAATTGTATATNCATTAACTAACATAAATAAAGATTGTTAAACTAACTATATTAATTTTCTTATGAAAAAAGTAATGGATCTTTCAAAAAGTCTTCTGATATTGTTAATAGTTGGTGTTTGTTTTGTTCCAGTGTGATAATTTTAATATGAACCATGTCATTATTCCATCTTTTGTACTTTCTTTTGATATGTTTTGGGAAAATCTTTTCTATATTGTTCTTTAGCAGTTTTTTATAATAATACTCTTGTATACTTCATTTTTTCTAAATATTATGAAAACCACAAGAAGGACAAACTCTTTCTTTTGGTTCTAAATGAAAACAATCATTTTAAATGACATAATCGAATTTTTACAAAATTCATAGCCTCTTTAAAAACATTTTTCGCATAATCTAAAAACCAACAATATCTCCACATCGTAAAAGTTAAATAAATGATGTTTAACGCCCCTATTTTAAACAAACATGTTTTTAATTTTTATTAACATATAAAATAATAGTTTTTTCTTATTATTAATATTTACATCAATTATCTCTTTAAAATAAATAATATTTATACAGTTTTTTCGATTTGCACATCACTATCAAAAATCAGAAGACTTATAGAAAGAGTCCTTATTTTTATTAAAATTAGTGTTGATGCATAATTTTAATTTTACTATAACCAATTGTTTTTAATTTGAATAATTTATATGAGTTAAAATTTCTTTTATTTGAAGTAAATTTTCTATTTTAACTTAAACAAACTTTATATAGACTTATTAACAATATAAACTTATGAAATCTAAAAATCGATTAAAAAATTATCATAATCTTAAAGATAAACTTCTAAAATATATGTTCTATACTTATGGATCATCATTTTTAGAAGTTATAGGCGTTGATGGTAAAGTTAAAGCAGCGTATCCCACTGAAATCATAGGTGAGGATCTGAAAACTCATATAATGGATATTCTAATATCTACTGAAGATGGAAGACTTATTGATATTGAGTTTCAAAGTTCAGATTTAAATTCAAGGGTATTGACAAGATTTTTCAACTATGCACATGAAACATTTAAAATGTATGAAAAGAAAGTAGAATCTGTAATAGTCTTAAATAAAGAAATTAAAGAATATATATACTCATTTGAATTAAATAAAGGCCTTGAATATGATTTCACACTAAGTTCCTTAAAGGACTACAATGCTGAAGATATATTAGCTGAAATTGAAGATAAATACGAGAAAAAAGAAGCTATTGATGATAAAAATATAATTAAATTAGCATTAATAGCTCTTACAAACTATAAATGCAGTATAGATGATATTATTATAAAATCAATTAATTTAATCAAAAAATTAGACATTGGTGAAATTGATAAAGAATATATAATGTTAATTATAGAAGNGAGCACATCATTACTACAAATCAGAAGACTTTTTGAAACAGCCAATCCCTGCTTTCTACACCAATAAATAGATAATATACTTCTTATACTAATTTATTTTCTAAAAAAAATAATTCATATTACTTTAAAAAAAAAATTAAATTCTAAAAAACTCATAATTATAATTAAAGTTTAAATAAAGAAAATTTTTTCTAAAAACATACCATATATAAACTTGTCTAAAAAAATATGCGAATGATTAAACACACACATAATATTTTAATTATTTTATCAATAGCTAAACTAAAAATTTATTTTTTTCAAAACATTTGAAAAAATTTCTTCTAAAGGCCAAAATAAGCTAAAAAACTTTTAATCTGCCTATAAGATTTCTCAACACTACCATAACCAACAACACCAAAAGGAGATACAACCTCCCCTGTAATAGCTGGAATTCCATTAAGATTACATTCATCTTCAATAGCTCCTTTATAAGAAGCTGAAGCTTTAGGAAATACAATATTTTTAGAACCAACATCACGAGAAACATAACTAGCTATAAAAAAACTTTCAGGAGTTGGATTTTTAGATGAAAAAATAGCTTCTACACCAGGATTACTGTTAATAGCTGTTGAGTGAAAATCTCCAACAAAATCTATATCTAAAGCACTAATTGTTTTAAAGATATTGTTAGATAGAGACCCTTCAATATGGGCAGAGCGATTTAAATCATTTAAATGGAAATTCCTTTCATTTTCCATAGTTGAAAATGGAGATGCAAAAGGAATAAAGTATAATGTTCCATTTACTTTTTTATTTACATATTCATTTAAAACCATTAAACTAGCTATTTGAGAAGGTAGTTCATCACCATGAATTCCAGATAAAATTAAATATTTATTTCCACCATTACCTAATTTAAATATTGGTGTTCCAAAAACTGCTTTTTCTAAAATAAATTGATTTAATGAATTCATATTAATAAAATTAAAGATATTTTCATTTTTAGAAATATAACCTCCTGAGTATTTAGAGATGTATGAATATTCTAAATTATCAAATTCTTCAACTTTTACAAAATTCATCTAATCACATTAATATTTATATAGCTTATCTATTTAAAATTGTATTAGATAGGAGGAGAATTTAGTGAAGAAACATATTAAAAAATTAGTTGCATTAGTAGGTGAAGAGAGAAAAGCAGAAATGGAGTTAATGATAAATGAAATAAAAAAACTATCTCCTAAAAAAAGAGAGCAGTTAGGCCGTGCAATTAATAGAGTTAAGGGAAAAAACCTTGGAAAAGAACTTGGTTTTAATATAATTCAATATGGGCGAAGGGAACTTATTGATACAGAAATTAGTGTAGGAGATATTGTATTAATAAGTGTTGGAAATCCTCTAAAAAGTGATTTAACAGGTACTGTAACTGAAAAGGGAAGTAGATTTATAAAAGTAGCTATTGAAAATGTTCCAAGATGGGCTTTAAAAAAACATGTGAGAATTGATTTATATGCAAATGATGTTACTTTTAGAAGAATGGAGGAAAACCTATTAAATTTATCAATAAAAGGAAAAGATGCATTAGAATATAGCCTTCATAAAAGAGATCCTCAAAAAGATAATGAGGAAATTCTAAATAAAAAACTTGACTTTGTAGATAACTCACTAAATAACTCTCAAAAAGAAGCTCTTAGAAAGGCTTTAGCATCTAAAAATTTCTTTTTAATTCATGGTCCTTTTGGAACTGGAAAAACAAGAACTTTAATTGAGTTAATTAATCAGGAACACTTTTTAAATTCTAAAATATTAGCTACAGCAGAGAGCAATAATGCAATTGATAATATTCTTGAAAGATTAGCTGAAAGTAATAGCCAAAT
>JABUVA010000007.1:23838-29787 GCA_021442885.1 Methanobrevibacter sp.
GAAATTAATATAGTTGAGGATAGGATTATTAAGGATATTGTTCTAAATAGTGATGTTATATTATCTACAAATTCTTCAGCTGCACTGGAAGATATTGAAAATATAAAATTTGATGTAGCTATTATTGATGAGGCTTCACAAGCAACAATACCTAGTGTTTTAATTCCAATAGCTAAAGCTAATAAATTTGTACTTGCAGGTGATCATAAACAACTTCCTCCAACTATTATAAGTAAAAAGGCACAGTCTTTAGAAGATACTTTATTTGAAAAGTTAATTAATAAGTATCCAGATAAATCTAGCCTTTTAAATGTTCAGTATAGAATGAATAATAGGTTAATGGAGTTTCCAAATTCTGAGTTTTATAACTCAAAGTTAGATGGTGGAGATGATGTTGAGGATATAATTATTTCAGATATTTTAGAAGAGAGTAAATTATCTGAAATTGAAGAGGTTAGTATTGAAGATCAATTAATTTCATCTAAAGAACCTTTAATTTTTGTTGATACTTCTAGAATTAATAGAAATAGAGAAAAACAATTGAAGGATTCGAAATCTATTGTAAATATTCTAGAAGCAGAACTTACATTGAAAATAGCTAGCTTTTATCAGAAATTAGGTGTTAGTGATAATGATATTGGAATTATTAGTCCTTATGCAGATCAGGTGAATTTAATTAAAAGTAAAACAGCTATTGAAACTAAAACTGTTGATGGTTTTCAAGGCCGTGAAAAAGAAATTATAATCATATCTACTGTTAGAAGTAATGATAGGGGAAATATTGGATTTTTAAATGATTTAAGAAGATTAAATGTTGCACTTACAAGAGCTAAAAGGAAATTGATTATAATTGGAAATAAAGATACTTTAAATGTTAATCCTACTTATAGTAGATTGGTTGATTATGTTTATAAAAATAATGGATTAATTTCAATGTGATTAGCTATTATCCTAAATATATATTGATTATTAATTTTATAAGAAATATTTTGTTTGTATAAATAGGAATTATTCGAAGGTATAAAAACAAACTTTTATATACTATTATATAATTAATAATAATTAAGATTAAAGTAAAGCAGGTAATTTTTTTAATCTTGTCTTATTTAGGTGGTGAGTATCCTCTATATGAACACCAAGAAATACATACAACAAAACAAGCCACCTAATTAAGAAACTTTCTAACACTTATTTTAAATATTATTAACAACAAAAATATCAACAGAATTATTTTTATAAAATTATTTTATGGTGATATGATGGATAAAGTCGTTCTTGCATTCAGTGGTGGATTAGATACCTCTGTATGTGTTAACTTATTACAAGAAGATTATGATGTAGAAGTAATTACAGCATGTGTAGATGTTGGACAAGGTGAAGAAGAAATTAAAAAAGCTGAAAAAATGGCTGAACAAGTTAAAAGCTCAAAACACTACACAATAGATGCTAAAGAAGAATTTGCAAATGACTATATTGCAAAAGCAATAAAAGCAAATGCAGAATACGAAGGATACCCATTAAGTACAGCTCTTGCAAGACCATTAATAGCTCAAAAAATCATTGAAATAGCTGAAAAAGAAGGAGCAAAAGCAATAGCACATGGATGTACAGGAAAAGGTAATGACCAATTCCGTTTTGAAGCTGTAATCTTAGCAATGTCTGATTTAGAAATAATCGCACCAGTTCGTGAATTAAACCTTACAAGAACTGAAGAACAAGAATATGCTGCTTCCAAAGGAATCAAACTAAACAGTGATAAAATTTACAGTATAGATGAAAACTTATGGGGAAGAAGTATTGAAGGAGATTTACTTGAAGACCCGGCAAACGAACCTCCAGAAGAAATTTATGCATGGACTGCAGGATGGGAAGGAGCTTTAAACACCCCACAAAAAATTTCAATTGAATTTGAAGAAGGTGTTCCAATAGCTATAAATGGAGAAATGATGCCTTTAATTGAAATTATTAAAAAAGCAAATTTAATTGCTGGTGAAAATGGTATTGGAAGAGTAGATACAATAGAAAACAGAATGATTGGTCTTAAAAGTAGGGAAATCTACGAAGTTCCAGGTGCAAAATTATTAATTGCAGCTCATGAATTCTTAGAAGAACTAGTTCTAACAACTGATGAATTAAGATTTAGTGAATATATGAGTACCTTATATGCTGATTTAGTCTACAGAGCACTATGGCAAGAACCTTTAAGAGAAGACCTTGATCAGGCATTTGATCAAATGCAAAGAAGAGTAACTGGAGAAGTAGAATTAAGACTCTTTAAAGGAAATATTACTGTTTTAACTAGAAAATCTCCATTTAGTTTACATAGTATTGATCAAATTACATTTGAAGATAAAGAAACTGATCAAAGAGAAGTTGAAGGTATGATTAAATACCACGGTCTTCAAGCTGCAAACTATCAAAAATTATAAAATAGCTATTCATAGCTATTATTTTCTTTTTTTATGTCAAAAATTAACAAACTTCAAGAAATAATAGATAAATCTGAAAATATAGTGTTTTTCGGAGGAGCAGGAGTATCAACTGAAAGTGGAATTCCTGATTTTAGAAGTGAAACTGGAATATATAATTATACTCCTGAAGAAGTACTATCCCATACTTATTTTGAAAACCATACTGAAGAATTTTACAATTATTATAGAAAACATTTAATTTTTAATAATGCACAACCTAATCCTGCACATTATAAATTAGCTGAAGGAGAAAAGGCAGGTAAAATTAAAGCTATTATTACTCAAAATATTGATGGGCTTCATCAAAAAGCAGGTAGTGAAAACGTTTTAGAACTCCATGGAAATGTTAATAGAAATATTTGTCAGTTTTGTGGAAGAGAATATGAAGCTAATAAAATATTAACAACTGATGGAATTCCTTATTGTGAATGTGATGGAATTATAAAGCCTGATGTTGTTTTATATGAAGAACCATTAAATAATTATATTTTAAATAAAAGTATTGAATATATCTCTAAAGCTGACACATTAATTGTTGGAGGCACTTCCCTTGTTGTATATCCTGCAGCAGGACTTATTCAATTTTTTAATGGAGATAATCTAATATTAATCAATAAAAGCTCTACAGATTATGATTCATTTGCCAGTTTAGTTATTAGTGATGCTATTGGAGAGGTTTTTTCAAAAATAGAATTTTAATATTAGTAATGGAACCAACAATTGAGAGAAACCTAAAATTTAGAAAATGTGAAAGTGTTGATGTTCCATGTACTAATATATACTAAGTTAATTTGAATTATTTCTAATTAAATAGAAAAAATTCCTAGTTCGTGGATGGGTCAATCCACAAATTAACTTATTTATATGAAAGTATTTAAAGTTTTAGATATGTTAAAGGTTTTAATTAAGTAAATATTGAAGTATAAATAGAATATTGTAAAATAATAGTAAATATTTACTCTTGAGACAATTCAAAATCAAGAGACTCTTCAACAAAATTTATTCCATCTAAAGTATTTTCAGTTTTATATACAAGAATTTCAACACCTTCATCATATGCTTCATTTAATGTTTTAGAAAATTCAGGATCATTATCCCAATTTGGTCTAAAGTTATTACCTGCAGGGTGTTGAATTAAGAAAAATACCACAGTACGAATTCCATCTTTTTTAAGTTTTATAAGTTCTTTTAAGTGTTTAGTCCCTCTTTGAGTTGGTGCATCTGGAAATCTAGCCTCACCATCAATTATTAATGTAACACCTTTAACTTCAACATAACACTCTTCATTTTCATTAGCTAAATATATATCGATTCTAGAATTATCTACAGTTTTTTCTCTTTGATGTGTAGAATAACCTAGAAGCTCTTTAATCTTACCACTTTCAATAGCTTCATATACAATTTTATTAGCTTCCTGAGAGTATAATGAAACAAGTTGATTTTTATTTTCTACAAAATGTAAAGTGAATTTAGTTTTCCTATTAGGATTATCTGATGGAGCTAAATAAACATTAGCATCTTCAACTAATAGCTCCTTACAACGACCAGTATTTGGAACATGAGCTATTTCGATGTTTCCATCAACCTCCACCTCAGCAACAAACCTATTTGGACGTTTTTTAAAAACACCTTTAACATAATCCATATTAATCCCTACTTACCATTAATAAACTAATATAAGAAACCAAATCAGTAGCTGAAAAACCATAACCTTGTTTATTATAAGCAACATCACCTGCTCTTCCATTTAAATAAGTAGCTACAACAGCACTATCAAAAGCATTTAACCCTTGTGAAATTAAACTAGTACTTAATCCTGCTAATGCATCACCAGTTCCACCAACAGTCATACCAGGATTACCTGTTTTATTGATTTTAAACCTTTTACTATTAATAATTAAATCATATTGACCTTTAAGAACTATGGTTCCTTTAATTTCTCTTGCAATTCTCTGAAAAGCAGTAATGTTTTCATCTATTTTTTCAAAATCATAACCTTCACTAGATTTTGTAATCTTATTAAAATCAATTCCTAAATCAGCTATAATCTTATTAAAGAATGTTTTAAATTCAAACAAATGAGGAGTTAAAATTAAATCTTCTTTATTTTTAATTAAGTTTATATCAACTTCTTTTAAAGCATCTGCATCAATAACAAGTGGCTTTTTAATTTTTACAGCTAAAGTATTAAATAATTTAGATGTTTTCTCATCTCTTCCAGCACCAGGACCAATTAAAACAGCATCAACTTTATCTACTAAATCCATAATAAAATCTAAATGATCTAGAGAAAGACAATCCCCTTCAACTTCACGAACAATAAAATCTGGAGAAGCTAATTTAATTGGAAGACTTGCAGGTTTAGGAGCAACAATATAAACTAAATCAGCACCACCTGCAATAGCTGAAAGACCAGATATTGTTGGAGCACCAGAATAATCTTCACTTCCACCAATAATAAGTAATTTACCATTATTTCCTTTATGGGAACTTTTAGAACGATTCTTAAGTCTTAATAAATCACCAATACCAGTAAAGTATTCTGCTTCAACTGGAATTCCAATATCACAAATTACACTACCTCCAACAAGATCCTCACCAGCTAGTTCTACTCCCTTTTTAATTTTATGAAAACTAACAGTATACTCCGCTTTAACAGCAATATCAGCTATTTCACCATTATCAGGGTTAAGTCCTGATGGAACATCAACAGATATAGTAAGGCCATTAGATTCATTAATAATTTCAATAGCTCTTCTTACTTTAGGTTTTAATTTACCTTTAATACCTGTTCCTAAAATAGCATCAATAATAATAAATTCAGAAAAGCTATCACTAGTAGCTATTTGAGTATTTTCAATATCCTCAACACTATCAAGTGTATGAATATTAAGATGAGATAATCTTGGCTCTAAATTAAGAAGAACATCATAATTAATTTTAGCATTTTTATCTTTAACTTTAGGGCTTAAATTATAAATATCAACTTCATAACCACGATTTAAAAGATATCTAGCAGCTACAAACCCATCACCACCATTTCCACCAGAACCTGTGAAAATAGCTACTTTAACTGGTTTTGAAAATGTATAAACTGCAATTTTACCAATTTCCTCTGCTAGAGATTTACCTGCTGATTCCATTAAACATAATCTTGAAAGACCTAAACACTCACAGTTAATATCTGTAATTTTCATATCTAAAGGAGAAATCATAACAACACCTTATTAGTAAATTTGTTAAATATAATATAAAATATCACTTACTTTTCTCTTACCTGCAAACATAATCTATTATCAGCTAAAAATATAAATTTTTCTGAAATTAGGTCAGATAAGTCAATAGCAGTTAACATCAATAAATGATTTTCCTTAAAGTATGAGTCGATTTCTACGAAAATTTCTTTTTCATCTTTTGTTTTTCTATTCTTTTTTCTTCCTCTCTCGATTCCTCTCTTCCATCGTGTCTTTTTTAATTC
>JABUVA010000007.1:29935-35541 GCA_021442885.1 Methanobrevibacter sp.
ATTAAATAATTATCATTTTATTCCTCATAGAAATATTCCATAACTTCATTTGTTTTATCTCTACTGCCAGTTATCTTATCAAATTCTTCCTTTAAACAATCAGTACATAGGGCATTTGTACAACTTTCATTAAATTCTCTTTCTAAAAGTTTTATGTCTTCTTTGCTAAAATTGAATTTTTCAGCTATATCTTTTAAATCCTTAAATGGCTCAGAATCCAAAAAAGAATTAGCTACTCTAACTAGACTAACTCCATTTGAACAACAATAATCCACTATTTTAAAAAAATCTCCTTTTTTCATCTTTAAGCATTTTCCACAAAAGCTGTTTGAAACCCCCTCAAGCACTTCATGATCATTTCCATCGTGTTCATAAGATGTAGCTAAAGCTTTGGTAACTAACTTTCTAACATAATTTTCGGAAATCTCATTGTCATTATATCCTTCAATAATTTTTAAAACCATACTATTTAAAGCATAAGATACAGAATGATTACTCATAATTTCACCTCATTTTCTTGAATAAGAATTAAACAATTGGTAAAATTCTTATTAAAATAAATTTTTTAAATAGGATTCTAAAGATTGTGAAACCTATTTAGTTAAATATGCACCGCATACTTATTTAATACTTTATAAAAACATAATATATAGTATTTTTCTTTAAAATAAAAGAAATATTTAGGATTTACTGCAATATTACGATTTAAAAGCAATTTTTCTAAATGAAGACAATTTTAACAGATTGTGGATGATATGAGAGTGGGAGAATATATTGGTGATTATTTTTATCTAAAATAGCTATTTGAAAATAGGTCGAAAATTTAACATATTTAATTGAAGCAATGATTAAAATGGTGGAAGGAATTCTTTAAACTATTAAAATTATTGATGAATTTTACAATATAATGGAAGAATAAGTAAAAAATCAATAAAAAGGGTTTGTTAATCTACTACTATTATAAAAGTTAATAAAAAAAGAGAACAGTATTTTAATGCCAGTTGCACACATAATTGTATGTGCAACTTTTCCGAACAGCATTAAATTATATTTTTTGTAAACACATAATATAGAGTTTATTTTTTAAGAATATCTTATGATAAAGAGTATTCTTAATCATAATTATTATGCTAGTTTATATTTAAAAGTTAATGTTTTTCTCCAATGCCCTTAAGTTTAGAGATTGATGAATTTTTATTTTTTATATTTCTTTCAGAGACCATATATTAATAAACAAAATATTCACAATTACTGGATTATTAAATGATTTACATATTGGTAATATTTTAAAGTATATAATATAAATAGCTACTAATAGCTATAAAAACAGTTTTTAAATTAAAACTATTCCAACAATAGCACCAACAATAGTTGCTAATAAGTTTACATGTTCATTTGTAAGTATTCCCCATCTTTCAAAAGTAGCACCAAGGAAACTGTCCATAAAACACCCTACAGTTCCAGAAACAACAGAAACAATTAAAGCAGACCAAGGATTAGAAACAACACCTAATAAATAAGCAGCAACACCAATAATTGCAGCTCCCACTATTCCAGCAAATGTTCCTAAAAGAGAAATTGCACCATCGGTACCGGGATCTACTTTTCTAAATGTTGTAATAAGTCTAGGAGTTCTTGTTACACCAATTTCACTAGCTAATGTATCTGCTGTTGCAGTTGAAATAGCTCCAATAAAACCACCAACAAATGGTAAATAATATCCTCCAAAAGCAGCCATCATAAAAGCAACAATACCATTAGAAATAACATTTTTAGCAGTTCTTTGACCTTCAAATTCACCTAAATGGTCTTTATATTTTTTAGCATATTTTGTAGCAATTAGAGCCATTATTAAAAATAAAATTAAAAGTAAAAGCCAATTAACCCCTGCTGAAAATATGATTACAATTCCCATTATAACCATAAATAAAGAGCCTAGAAAATCTAAAGCTTTTCTTTTATATGTGAAATAACCAAGGATAAACAATACAATTACATATCCCCAATTTATCATTAACTGGTCCATATTAACAACCTAGATATTTATTATAAATAATATATTGATTCTATTATATAATAAATATAACTAAAAATAGAAAAAAAGAGAATAAAGTATTTAGTTTAATACTTTACTTTTGATAATTTCCACTCTTTTAAGAGGGTATATCTTTTTAGCTGTGTGATAAATTTCACTAGCTAATTTACCATTAACAGCTGAATGAACTAAATCATCAAAGGATTTTTCAGCAGCTATTTCTGTTAATAAATCAGTGATGACTTCTCTCATGTATTTTTGTTGTGAAGATTTAGCTCTTCTTGTTGTAACAGCTAATACATGAAGTTTAATTTTACGATCATCTCTAGTTTTTACAACAACAGTAGAATCAATTCTACTTGTTCCTCTTCTTATCATACTTCTAACATAATCAGTAGTGGTTTTGTGACCTGTGAATTTAGTATTAGCAGTATTTCCAGCTACATTATCAATTTCAAATCTAAGTTTTATGTATTGTTTTGAGAAATCACCAGTTAATTCTCTCATTGTGACTTCTACTCCTCTACCTATAAGTAAATCAGGATCTCTTGCTGGAGTTTCACCTATTTCTTTATCTTCAAATGAAATAGGAGTTTTTATATTATACCAACTTTTTTCTTTCCATGTATCACGTACTCTACGTCTTGCTTTTGCTTTTGCCATTATATCGACCTTTATAAAAATTTTCCCTTAATTAGTTATAATAAATGTTATAGCGTTTGCTACTTTAATTTTATAAATATTAATTAGTTAAAAATAGTCTGTTACTTCTTCAAACATCGAACTACTATAATAAATATTTAATTTGATAAAAGTTTTATTTTTAAAACCCGCCCATAAAGGTTATTATTAGTTTTTTTATTTATGATATATAAATATAACCCGCATTATTTAAAGTGATTTTAAAAAACTAAAAATAATAATAAAAATAAATTAATCCTTGCTTTTTTAGTTGTTAATGTCATAGACTTACCTGGATTTCTTAAATATCAATAGCTATTTCAGTATTTACCCTCTATAAAATTTAGATGAAAATAATAATAGCTAATTTTAAGAATTTAAAATGGTAAATTCTAAAAATTTATTAAATAAAATTTACAAATTATTATAGTGATTGTAATGAAAAAATTTAAAGAATTATTATTTTTATCAAATATAGCTAGAGTAAACAAAGCTAAAATTCATAATGAGTTTGTTCCCATTCTTTCTAAATATAAAACATTTGATGATTTAGTTGATTTTCTTAAAAAAGATTATAGTGATAGCAAACTAGAAAAAGCATTAGAAAAAACTGATAAAATTCTAAATCAACTAGCAGATTATGTTAAAATAGTTACAATTTTTGATAAAGATTATCCAGAAGGACTAAAAGATATGGGAAGTAAAGCTCCATTGTTCTTATATGTTATTGGAAATTCTAAAATATTAAACAAACCTAACATAGCTATTATTGGTACTAGAAAACCAAGTTTAGATACTCAGAATTTTGAATATAAATTTACACGAGAAATCATTGAAAGAACAGAACGGGTTATTGTAAGTGGTCTTGCTTTAGGTTGTGATAAAATAGCTCATACTGCAGCTGTTGATGATAGATCCGAAACAATAGCTTTTTTACCTTGTGGATTTAATAAAATAGAACCTGACACAAATAAAAGATTAGCCGGCAATATTATTGAAAATGGTGGTTGTTTAGTCTCTGTTTTTGCTCCAAATGTTAGTTCATCTGAGAAAAACTTTAATATAAGAAATGAGTTTGTAGCATTGGCTTCAGATTGTGTTTTAGCTATGGAATGTTCTAAAGAAAGTGGAACAATGAATACTGTTAATTTTGCTAAAAATAGTTGTAAAATAGCTACTTATTTACCAGATGATACTAGTAATGGTGATTTTACAGGTAATAAATATATTTTAAATAAAATTTTTAATTCTTTTAAGATATCTTCTTTTGATGATTTAGAAGACTTTTTAGAGTTTTTAGTATCTGAAGACTTTGAACAAAAAATAGTTTATAAAACAAAAAATGAAAAGCAATTGACCCTTAAGGTAAATCCTAATGGTCAATGTACTTTCGAGTTTGAGTAATTGTTTATACTACATCATAAACAGTTACAACAACTTTTTTAATACCTCTTTTTACACCTTTGTCCATTCCTTTTTTAACTGCTTTTTTCATATTGCGTTTTATGAACTCTTTAGGTATTACAGTTTTTGAAACTTTTGTAACAGTACAAATCATTGTATCTATCTCCCTTTAATTTATTTATAAAATATATAATAATTTTTATGTTTTCTTTATTTTAAATACTTTTTCTAATATTAAAATATTGATGTGAAATATAACAAATTTTACTTAAAAATAAGATTGGTGATTTGTTCTATTAAGAGTTGGAAACCTTTTTTAATATTTTTGAATTTCTTGTTCTAGTGTTAGAATATGTTAAATAATGAAAAATTGAACTAGCTATTTATTTTAAAAAAAATATGAATTAGGTTCCTATAATAATTTTTTTAGAAACCTTTAAAATATGAATTTAATAATTTACAGTAGTTATTTATTTTTTCCTACCTTTAGTGTATGCAATTCCTCCAGCAACTGCAACTATTCCTAATACTAAAATAGGAAGGCCTGTTTTTAATGTTTCAGCTGTTTTATTTTCTACAGTTTTATTTGGAGTATTGTTAGTTTTATTATTTCCTGATGGTGTTACACTATCTAATACATATCTACCATCAGCTGTTTTGTGGAATTTAATACCTTGCACTTCTTTATGTGTTTTAGCATCATATACATGAATTCCATCAGTTACATAACCAGATTCTTTTCCATCTGGAGTATAGATAGGTTTAAGATCAACTGGGGTAGAATTATTATTTGCATTTGAATTAGAACTATCTAATACATATTTACCATCAGATTCTTGATGGAATTTAATATTTTGTACTTCTTCAAGTGAATTAGAATCATATACATGAATTCCATCTGTTAAATAATTTGTTGCTTGGCCATCTGCAGCAAATATAGGTTTGAGATTATCAACATTTACATTTGAATTACTTGTTGATATTCCATTATCTAGGTTATTTCCTGGATTACTAGCAAATGCTGCTCCTGCTGAAGCCATCATTACTATAAGCCCAATAACTATATATTTTATTTTCATTTTTTTACCTCCAGCAAATTTTTAAATAGAATTACTTTTTTATCATAAAGTATATTCTATTTAATTATCTATTACCAACATAGAGATATATAAATATTTCTATTTATATCTTTTATTTTGGAATTATAATGATTTATAATTATTTAATTGATTATAAAAGAACTAATAATTACTTTTCATGTCAATAATTATAATATAAGGCAAATTTTAGATATTAGAACAATATAAAAATTAAAATATTAATTGAATATATGAAAACTTGTCTAATATAATTTCAAAAAATCTAATTTATAAAAAAAGTCCATAAAAGAAAAAAAATAATGAAATTATTTAAAATCCCATTATGGGTTTACAACAATATTATTTGAAATAGTTGCACCATTATCATCACGAATAGCTGTGATAAT
>JABUVA010000080.1 GCA_021442885.1 Methanobrevibacter sp.
TATGATGAGCTAAAAGAAATAGCTCCAACGATTTCAACCAAACACAATAAAATCCAAAAAAAACACTTATAGTCAGTAATATCCTTACACCGTTTATACATTAACCGAACAAGAGCAAACGCATATAAGGAATTTAAAAAATATAACCCAAAGTGAATCAGTATTGGGTTACGATTAAAAATAACTAGCAAGGCCATCAAAACCATATAACTAAACCAAAGCCATATATACATTTTAAAATATTTTATAGTCCCAACTGGACTAGTATTCCTCATATCCCAAAGGTTTTCCATAAATTCTCCCGTACCTAAAAATGTTGCATTATAAAATCATCATTTTCTCTTTGTCTTTTTTCTTCCTCTGGAGTTAAATTTTCATTTTGTTCTAATTTCACTTTTACAGACCCTCCCGTGCCTAAGAATAAACCTATTTTCCCATCAACACCTTTCTCATTTGCATGAATACCTGCCCTACCTCCAACTCCATATCCAAGCTCCCCTGAAATTAACAATTTGGAATATCCTAAATTAATTGGAGCAAACTCAGAACTGGCTTTTGCCAAGTATATACCTGCTTCTCCCATTGCCGAAACTCCATTATCAAAATTTCCTTCAACTTTAACTTCAACAGGGAACAACTTCACTTCACTCTTACTCATTAAATTCCCCATAAATGAAGTACTCCAATCCGCCTCCAATGCTAAAGGTACATACTCAGCACTTCTATTTGTATACAATAAATTACTACTATCAAATCCTGTTTCATCAACTACATTCGTCTCATTTACCTTTATAGCAAATGTGTCATTAATATTTGTTTTAAAGTAATGACTCGGATTTTCGTTTACTGATGGGGGATTCCAGCTAGAAATATACGAGTCTGATTGTCCAACAGTTTCGAGTAAATCTCCGGCGCGCTCTTCTACACTAGAATAGCTCAGATCTAACTGTGCATCTCCCCATCGCCAACCTGAAGATTCAGACGATGTATTACTCCCAAAGTCTATATCTGGAACCCATTTACCATTCCACTTCATCCCATTCTGTGCAATAGCACTTCCACTATCAGAGGATTTACTTGTCTGTTGATTAACCATTCCACCCACAATAGCACTCAACCATTGTGCTACATCAGGATTATTCTTAGCTACCTTTTTAATATTATCAACTAAGGCTTCATTCGTCATAGCTGCTGTAAAGCCACTCCCTGGAGAATTTCCCGCTATGCGTGCTGCAAGCTCGCCTACAATACCATGAGCTAAATCTTTAGCCCATTTGTCTTCTTTGGTTTTAGGTTGCCAATAATGGAGTTGGTTAAAGGCATCTTTAGCGACGAGTTTTGCTAACTCTTGTCGTTCTTCAATTTTAGTCTTATCAAAGATTTGATCTAGCTTATTTAAGTTATTCTGCGTATCTCGATTTAA
>JABUVA010000081.1 GCA_021442885.1 Methanobrevibacter sp.
AAGATACTGTTTTTAAAAATACCAAATCTGCAAAAAATGCAGGAACAATATTTGCAGAAAATGCAGGTAATTTAATTATTGAAAATTGCTCATTTATCAATGGATCATCTGATTTTGGTGGTGCACTTGTTCTATTAGACACTAATGTTAAAATAATAAACAGTACTTTTACAAATAACACTGCAAAGTATAATGGAGGAGCAATATATGCTTCTTGGACAAATATGACTGTAATGGACAGTAGTTTTAACTCAAATAGAGGAACATTAAATTCAAATGGAGGAGCAATATATTCAGATGCTTCATATTTAACAATAAACAACTCAAATTTCATTAACAATCAAGTAACTGAATATGGAAGTGGAATATACCTATATCAAATCAATATGGCTCTTACAAATTCTGAATTTAGAGAAAATAAAGGTAAAAACAACACTATAATATATTCTGTATTTAGTGGAAATATTACATTAACAAATAATACCTATGATAATGGCAGTATATCACTAAATAACACTTTTTATATAAATGATGTCTCTGGTGAAGCTTCTGAAATCACCCTTGTAAATAACACAATAATTTTAGAAAATCTACCTTCCAAATTTGATTTACGTGATTATGGATGGGTAACACCAGTTAAAAACCAAGGAATAATGGGTGCTTGTTGGGCATTTACAACAATAGATGCACTTGAATCTGCATTATTAAAAGCTACTGGTATGCAATATAATTTTTCAGTGAAAAATCTTCAAGATTTAATGATAAAATACTCAACAATAGGTGATACAAACAAATCCGAAGGAGGACATGCTCAAATAGCTGTAAATTATCTGATTTCCTGGCTAGGACCAGTAGATACTAGTGAAGATAAATATGATGAACTTGGAAAACTTTCACCAGTATTAGAAAGTGATATGCACATACAAAATGCAGTTTTAGTAAAACCTTCAGGCAAAAAGCTAGATGTTGATTTAATTAAAAGAGCACTAATTGAATATGGTGCTGTAACCAATGTAATATCCTGGAATCCCCTCTATTTTAATCCAAATACTAATGCATTTTATGACAATAGTAACAATTCAATGAATCATGGTGTCTTAATTGTAGGTTGGGATGATAATTACAGTAAAGACAACTTTAAAATAACCCCACCGGGAGATGGAGCATTTATAATAAAAAATAGCAGGGGAGAAGAATTTGGAGATAAAGGATACCTCTACATATCATACTATAATAATTTTGATAAATTTTATGATCAATATGCTTTTAAAATAACAAATGAATCATATAACATTAATTATCAACATGGACTAGGTGGAGAAATTGATTCTATTAAATTTCCATACTATGCTAGTGAATTTAAATCAATAGGAAATGACTTAATCTCTGCATTCGGAACATT
>JABUVA010000082.1 GCA_021442885.1 Methanobrevibacter sp.
ATAATTTTGATGTAGTAATAATCGATTTAGATGAAAGTATTGTTGGAAAACTAGATTCAGATATTGCTCAATTGATTTTAAGTTTATTAGCTAAAATAAAAGTTGGAGGGCTTGTTTTCATCCCTGAAAATACTTACCAATACATTGGTGGAGGAAGAAACGGTGCTGAAGCATTAGTGAAAATCTTAAACTTAAGAATAGAAGTTCCACCACAATATATTAAAAACACTATTATAGCTTCTAAAAATTAAATTGTATTGTTATCATCATTCTTAAGATGATGATTTCACATCTATTTTTTTATAACACTATTTTTGTTTAATTAAACTTCCTATACAATTTTCTTAAAATTTTTGAGGAAAATGCATATCTAAATGGTTGAACATAAAGTATTGCTAAATTAAATTGTTGTTTTTTTACAAAAAAGTTAGCTATATTTAATGATAAACCTAATGATCCATTAAAATCAATATCTTTTTCAAATTTATATACTTCTTTTAAAAGTTTTCTTACTTCTTCTTTATTAGAAGCATAGGAAGAATTATAAGAAAATATCATTATACATTGAATTATATCAGAAAATAACCAATCTAAATCTACTTTATATTGGTTTTTATCATATTCTTTAATAACATCATAACACACTTCAATTGCTTCAATACTTTGTTTAGATGTTTGAGAACGTGAAAGAGACTCTTTTTGATCATATCTTATATGTCCAACATAGTTTGTTAAATAAATTAATTTATTACAATACATATAAGAGAGATACATAAAATATACATCTTCAAATAGTTTATCTTCTGGAAATTTTATATTATTTTCAATAATCATTTCTTTTCTAAAAATTTTTGTCCATATTATTGGGCATGTAAAATCACTTACTTCCTTTCCTTTAAAAGTTATTTTATCATTGTTTTTAGTAGAACCATTTCGGTATGATGGTTTTTCAATCTTTGAGGATACAATATCAATATTTAAAGAATTACAACCAACTATATCTGCATTTTCAGATATAATTTCATTGTATAATATTTCACACATGCCATTTTTGAATTCATCATCATTATCCATAAACATTATGTAATTGCCTTTAGCTATTTCAATTCCTTTATTTCTACCCCTACCTGGATAACCACTATTTTGATTTGAAAAAATAGGAACAATATTATCAAATTTATTAGCATATTTTAAGATTACCTCTCTGGAGTTGTCCTTTGAGTTATCATCATATAAAATTAATTCAATATTTTCAAA
>JABUVA010000083.1 GCA_021442885.1 Methanobrevibacter sp.
TTTTTAATTTAAATATAATGTAATATAACAATAGAATAAAAAGAAATATTGGAAAATATAATGAAAATTATAAAAATAAGACTTTATATTAATTTTAAAAAATATAAGAATCTGATTATTCAGATTCTTCTTTATCCTTTTCAACAGGATCTAATATGCCATCACGGTACTCAATTTTTTCTTCATCGATTCCCACAATAGTTTTAAACTCTTTAACTTTAAGTTCATGTTGTTTTTGTTCTAAAAATCCATAAACTGACTTATGTCTAGAACCATTAAGAATCATTTCAATAGCTTCTTTAGCTATCATGATATTTTCGATTTTACCGATTAATGAAACAGTTTTTCCATAAATAGCCATATCAACTTCAGCCATTTCCATAATAATTTCACGTGTTTTTCCATCTTTCCCAATTATCCTACCTTTATGTCTTGCAAGTGCATTTTTGGATTTTCCAACAAGTAATGGTAATTGAATAACCTCAAGGTACATATTTTCATCAACTAATTTTATTGCGATATCTGGATTAAATCCTCTACCAATAGCTTTTACAATATCCTTAGCAATCCAAACACCTAATGGATCTTCCATATCTTCTTTTGGAGAAATATCAATTGCACCTTCTTCACTATTAATGTCTAAAAAGGTTCCAGTTGCTTCTTCAATAGCTTTTTTCACTTCTCCATTTTTACCAATCAATGCACCAATTCTTTTTTGAGGAATTTTTACATAGTCTGTTCCTGGCATTTTATCCACCTCTACTTTTATTTTTCATTTTTTATATTAATATTAATTGTTATATAATTTTTCAATTTTCACTAGCTATCTATTTAATTTAATTCGTTATAGTGAACTATAACGAATTTAGTATTTTTATATTATTTTTACTCATATTTGTGGGAATTGATTTATATATTTAATATAATAAAGATTAATTATAAGAGAGAGAAAATGTAGGGTTTTATATTATTTTTTCTTCTTTTATATAGGTTTCCTAATTCTTTTTTAAATGATTTTTAAAAAATAGGGAAATTACTGAAATTAATTAAATGGAGGGGTTTTTAAATATGTTTAAAAAAATTTTACTTTTAATAATAGTTTTAGTTAGTCTCTTGTCTGTTTCAGCAATTTCAGCAACAGACAACAATGCTGATAGTTATGTTGTTGCTGAATCACCTGGAAATTTCAATGACTTGCAGGATGAGATAAATGCTGCATATGAAAGTGGAGAACTAGTATTAACTAAAAACTATAC
>JABUVA010000084.1 GCA_021442885.1 Methanobrevibacter sp.
CTTCCATGGTTTTTGTAGGAAATATTAATCAAAGTATTGACTTTTTACTTAAATCATCAAATCTATTTTCACCATTTCCTCCAGAAATGGGTACTGACTCAGCATTTTTTGATAGAATGCATTCATATATTCCAGGATGGGAAATTCCAAAATACAGACCAGAATTTTTCACCAAAAAATTCGGATTAATAACAGATTATCTAGCAGAATTCTTTAGAGAAATGAGAAAAAGTAATTACTCTAATGCACTTGACGAATACTTTACCTTAGGAAATAACTTTAATCAAAGAGATACAGTAGCTGTACGTAAAACAGTATCAGGATTAATAAAAATTATATATCCTAATGGAGATTATTCTAAAGAAGATGTTGAAGAAATACTTAAATTTGCAATTGAACTTAGAAGAAGAGTTAAAGAACAACTTAAAAAGATTGGTGGAATGGAATTTCATGATGTTAATCTCTCATATATTGATAAAGAAACAACCATGGAAGAATTTGTACCAGTTCCAGAACAAGGGGGAGGTAAACTAATCCCTGAAGGTTTAATTAATCCAGGATATGTTTATACAATTAATAGATCTCCTAGTGGTAAATTTGGTGTTTATAAACTAGAAGCAAAAATGATGAATGGATCAGGAAAATTCACACCAACAGGTCTAGGAACTAAAAAAGATCCTAAAGAATCAGTTAACAATGCCTTTAATTACTTAAAAGCTAATGCTCAAGGAATTAGTGGTTCTATTAATACAAAAACCAATGATTTTCTAATGCAGGTTCATGATTTAAACGGTGTTGGAATGACAAGCCATTTATCTCTAGCAACATTTGTAGCATTGTGCTCTGTTGCACTAAATAAACCAATTACACCAAGTACTGTAATATTAGGTGATATGAGTTTAGGTGGAGTTATCAATAGAATTGAAAACTTATCTGATTTCATGCAGTTAAGTTTAGATAGTGGTGCTACAAAAGTTTTAATTCCAATGTCATCAAGTGCTGATATAGCTAGTGTTCCCCCAGAAGTTTTAAGTAAATTAGACTTGATTTTCTATGAAACTCCAGAAAAAGCTGTTATGAAAGCTTTAGGGCTAGCATGATATTAAAAATAATAAAAATTTAATACTTTAATTTTTTTAAGGATGGAATGTGTATCACATCAATAATTTTTATTAATTTTTCCACTACAATTAAAATATTATCATAACCGATTAA
>JABUVA010000085.1 GCA_021442885.1 Methanobrevibacter sp.
GTATTAACTCCTTCAAATTCACGGATTTCCACGTTTTTTTCACATTGTGCTTTCATTTTCTCAACTAATGATAATCCAGAAATCAAATCAAAACCAGGATAATTTTCCATTTCAGGAACTTCACGACCTACTCCTCCAGCAAATGCTTTATCTAGGATTAATGTTTCTGTTCCTTGACGTCCAGCATATATTCCTGCTGTTAATCCTCCAGGACCAGCTCCTATTATTATTATATCATATTTTTCCATTTTATCACCTATTACTTTTAGAATGCTTATTTTATTATTTTTTTTATAATTATTAAAGATTAATGATATACTAAAATAAGATTGTTACTATTTATTTGAGAGAAGTTTAATTGAATATTATAAATAAAAATAGAATTAAAGAAGTTTTTGAATTTCTTCTTTAACTATTTTATTTACAACACTTCCATCTGCTTTTCCTTTAAGTTGTTTCATACTCATTCCCATTAAAGGACCCATAGCTCCCATTTGACGTTCTTTAACCATTTCAGCATTGTTAGATACAATATCTGCAATAATTTCTTGTACTTTTTCAGTATTAAGTAATGTTAAATTATTGTTTTCGGCTATAACTTCAATTTCTTCATTAGGGTTTTCAATAACTGCTATTGTTAGTTTATTTACACTATCTTTAGCAATTTTTTCTTCACTTAATAAAGTGAAAATATCAATTAGATGTGTTTCTTTTAATATGTCAATATCATATCCATCTCTTTTAAAATCTTTTAAATCATAGGCTAGTAATGATGCAACAGGTGTTGGATCTACTTTAACAGCTTTTAAAATAACTTCAAATTTATCTGCTACAAGATTTTTAACAAGTTGTGTTGCTAAATCATCACTTAATGAGTATTCTTTGATTATACGTGCTTTTTTCTCATCAGGAAGTTCTGGAAGATTATTTTTAATATTTTCAACCATTTCTTCATCTATTTTAAATAGAGGAATGTCTGTTTCAAGATACATCCTATTTGCTGTTGGTAAAGGACGCATATATTCAGTATTTCCATCATCTAGGGATTTACGTGTTTCCTCTACTACTCCTTCAAATCCAAGGTTTGCTCTTCTTTTTACTTCTTCTAGTGCTGATATAGCTAT
>JABUVA010000086.1 GCA_021442885.1 Methanobrevibacter sp.
TATATATTAATAATAATTAATATAAATGGTGGTAAAATGAATTGTGAAGCAAAAATAAATGAATTTATGGAAAAAATAGAGAAAGATAAAATCCTTATGGAAACTGAATTTGCTAATATGGAAACTATATTAAAAGAAAATGAAACTATTAATTATGAAACATTAATTGGATTATTATCTAACTTTAATACTCTCCAACCACGTTATGAACAATTGTGTAATGATTTAACTTTATTTATTACTCTTTTCAAACCAAAAGAAGAGCAAGAAATTAGAATCTATAAAACTGAAGAGTTAATAAATTTACTTGAAAAAGAAACATCCAAATATTAATTGAAATAGCTATTAAGCTATTTTTAACTATTTTTTTAACTATGTAATGTCAAAGTTTTTTGAGCATCAGATGTCTCATTTTTAGCTATTACATTTCCATTTTTAAGTAATTGAATTTTTAATGTGTCTGAATTAGAGCTAGTTTTTGTAACTTTAACTGTAATATTATCCCATGATGCAGAATCTAAAGATATGATTCGATCACCTTGACCTGACATTGTTTCAATAATCCCTTCTTTATTTATTTCTATATACCATGATGAGTTTGAAGAAATGTTTATTTTATAAGGATTTGATGAACTTTGATGTGTAGAGTCTGGACTTGTTACAACATTTAAAGCTTTTTGTTGAGATGGCTGTGATATATTATAAACTAAAGTAAATAGTAAAAATGCTATTATTATAATTCCTATTACTATTAATATTTTTTTTCCTGTCCCTATATTCCAAGATTTATTTCTTTGACGTTTTTTTGTGAAATTAGTATTTGGATCTTGTAAGGGGTATGTACAATTTCTACAGTATATATCTGTAGCTTCATTTTCATAGCCACATCTCGGGCATTTAACCATATATTACACCAAAATATACTTTTCTATACAACTTATTTTTATATCATCATATTTAAAGTTAATGAAAAAATCGTGTTTTTTGCCTACATTTTAAAAAATAAGAATAAATACCGCACCAACATTAATATAACTAAGATTATGATTATTAAATGAGATATGGGTTATTAATTTTAACTTATAAGTTAAA
>JABUVA010000008.1:0-1725 GCA_021442885.1 Methanobrevibacter sp.
CAGGAGAATATATTATCACAGCTATTCGTGATGATAATGGTGCAACTATTTCAAACAATGTTGTTGTAAACCCATAGTGGGGATTTTTAATAATCCCTTTTTTCTTTTTTGTAATTTTAATTCCTATTAACTATTGAGCCAATATTTTAGAATTATGTTTATTTCAATTTGAACTACTTGATAATAACTTAAATATATAAACACTTAAAATCAAATTAATTAATGTTTTATATCTGGAAAAAATAATTAATAAAAAAAAGAATAATAGTTGGTGTTATTTTATGGATTGTATAGAGAAAGTATCCCCTTTTCAAACAGGAACGCCTGTTATTCCAGAAAACTTTGAAGGAAGAAAAGAAATAATAAAGGAGTGTACACTTGGATTAAGACAAGCAATTGAAGGTAATGCTCAACATTTTTTTATTACAGGTAAACGAGGAATGGGTAAAACATCTTTAGCCACTTATTTAAATGAAATAGCTAAAAAAAGATATAAAATGATTGGTGTTCATGTTTTTAATGATGGAGTGCATACAACAGAACAACTTATTATCCAGATTATTGAAAGAATTCTAAATGAAATTGAATGTGAAACATGGTCCAATAAAATTTATAAGAAATTTCGAGATAATATAGAATCAGCCGGTCTTTTTGGAGTTTCAATAAAATTTAAACCAAAGGATGAAAACCTAATTGATAATGTTAAGGACAATTTTGCTTCATTTTTAGTTGATCTAGTTAATAATTTCGAAGACAAAAGTGGTATTTTTATAATAATTGACGATATTAATGGACTAACAGAAAATCCAGAATTTGCTAATTGGTACAAAAGTTTTGCAGATGATTTAGCTACAAATTACCGTAACAAATCACCAATAGCATTTATGTTAACCGGATATCCAGAGAAAATTGAATCATTATACAATCATCAACCATCCGTTAATAGAATTTTTAAACATAAATATTTATCCCCTTTACATAATAATGAGATTAAGGATTTTTATATAAAAATATTTGATAGATTAGCAATTGAAATCCAAGAGGATGCTTTAAATAGCATGATTTATTATTCCTCTGGTTTACCTACAATGATGCAAGAGATAGGTGAAGGAATATTTTGGATTAATGATGATAAAATTATAACAAAAGATACAGCACTTCTAGGGATTATTCGTGCAGGTAAAGAAATTGGACTTAAATATTTAAAACCAGTATTAGACTCATCGATTAGAAGTGATAAATACTTATCGATTTTTAATAAATTAGGCAGTTATTTCTTAAAACATAGTGGTGACGATTACTCTTTTAGAAAAAAAGATTTCACAGCTAATTTAAATGAAAATGAAAATAAAGTATTCAGCGACTTTTTAATAAAAGCTCGAAAACTAGGAATAATTGAATTTACAGGTGCTAAAAAATCAGGACAATATAAATTTACTAACAATTTATATGGATTATATTTTGCAATAATATCTTTAAACACGACTTAAATGATAAAAATAGTTGTATTAATAAAATTTTACTATAATTAATGGAAATCCTCATCTAAATTTAATGTATTATATAATTGAGGATATTAATTTAACTTATATTATTTTCATTTAAAAAATAAAATTATTTTGAACAATATTATAATAAAAGTAATATTAATTAAAAATAATTAATCTATAGTTAATTACCAAACTTTTATTAGGTATTAATTACATAAATAATTATTATGTCAGG
>JABUVA010000008.1:2954-5389 GCA_021442885.1 Methanobrevibacter sp.
ACAAAAGAATGGGAGAAAACATTCATACCAAAAGTTTTGTAACTAACTATAATTGAAACAAAAATAATAACTTTATATTAAAATTTAAAGATTGTTAATAGTAATTGAACAAATTTTAAATAATGTTAGAAAATTATTTAAATATAGTTTAATATAAATAATATAGTGATTTATTGTGTTGGGAAAATGTTATGATTTATTAAATGAGAATAAAAAATTTATCTTTTTATATATTTTATTTATTGCTATTTTAACTATTGAATTCCATTTTGCGAATCATGTTAAATCCGTGGAGTTTGAAGTTGTTTCTTTTATTTTAATAGCTATTTTATCAATATTTTTTATAATATATTATAGTAGAAATAAAGATTCACTTGCTAAGGTTGGTTTTATGTTTATATTAGTCTATGGGCTGATATTTATATTTATAACTCCTCCTTTTGCGATTCCAGATGAAGCAGTTCATCTTTATCGTGTGGAAACCATATTACAAGGACATTTAGTTCCATTGAAGACAGAACTTGGTTATCCATTTGTAACACATATTAATCCATTACTTAATTATTTGTTACCTACATTTAAAGCAGCAAATCCTGGAATTGGACCTTTACTTACTAATAATACACAAGCATTTGCACCTATTTCTTCACATCCTATTAATTATACTCTACCAAAAATAACAACTACACCGTTTTATTCATATATTTTCTCAGCAGTTGGAGTATATATTGCTATGCTTTTAGATTTAGGAGCAATCTGGGTAGTATGGATTTCAAGGATTGTTAATCTTATTATTTATTCAGCTGCTGTGTATATTGCTATTAAAAAGGCTCCTGTTTATAAAATGCCCTTATTAGTAGTAGCAACTACACCTTTGATTTTTACTGTAATGCCTTCATCTAATTATGATTCGTTTATTTTCGCGTTTTTCATAATAGCTATGGCCTATTTTATTTATATGATAAAAAATACTGTTGAAAACAAGGATTTATTTATTTTTCTACTGTGTTGTCTATTAATAGGCCTTATAAAACCACAGTATAGTATTATATGTCTTTTAGTATTTTTCATTCCAAAAGAGAATTTCAAATTTTCTAAACCTAGAACTAAATTATTAATTGCTGTAATAGTACTATTTATAATTGGATATTTTATTTTAAAAGTAATGAATATGACTACACAGGCTAGATATGGAGTTTCTTTAAGTTCAAATGTATCAATGGAAGGACAATTACAGTATCTGTTACATCATCCATTTGTTATTTGGGCTATAATTAAAAGATCAATATTTTTCATATATGATTACATTATTGTAAATAACTTCTACTTCCACGATTATTGGGTTAGAGAGTTTAGTGGTATTGCATTATACAATGAGCTTTATTTCGTATTTTTCATGTTCATGTCTATATTTTACCCTATTAAAATTAAATTTTCAAAATATAAAAGATTATTACTATTCTTATTTATGGTTGTGTTCTATTTAGGAATATTTTTCTCAATATACATGGCTTGGAACCCAGTAGGCTATCCTGGACTTTATGGAGTGCAAGCACGGTATTTTGTACCATTATTTGCATTGGTGCCTCTGGTAATCAGCTATCCAGTAATGAAACTAAAAGATATGGATTCTTATATCATTACAGGAATTTTAATATTTATGGCAGGAATGTTAATGTTAGTAATAACTCATTTCTATTAACATGATAAATCAAATAATATATATAAAATAAAGACAATAAATATAAAACAATAGACTTAATGAAATTTAATGAAGTTTTGAATAAATTAGAATTAGGTAATTATATGAAGATTCCGCTTTTCAAAATTTATAATGACAAAGATGATATAAACAATATATCAGAAGAAATAAGCTCTGGGGGATATTGGGCTGTAGGTCCTAAAATAGAAGAGTTTGAAGAAAAAATAGCTGAATATATTGGTAGTGAATATGCAGTTACTTTAAATTCAGGAACATCAGCACTACATGCAACATTACTTGCATATGGTATTGGTAAAGGAGATGAAGTTATTGTCCCTTCTTATACTTTCATAGCTAGTGCAAATGCACCTATTTATGTTGGAGCAAAACCTGTATTCGCAGATATAGAACAAGAAACTTATGGAATAGATCCAGAATCTGTTTTAGAGAAAATAACAGATAAAACAAAAGCTATTATGCCAGTTCACTATGGTGGTTGTCCATCAAAAGTAGGTGAACTTAAAGAAATAGCTGAAGATAATGATTTAATTTTAATTGAAGATGCTGCAGAATCATTTGGAGCATCAATAGGAAATAAGAATACTGGAACCTTTGGAGATTCTGCAATTTTAAGTTTCTGTCAAAATAAAATTATAACAACAGGAGAAGGCGGAGCTGTTGTTACTGATTCTAAAGATTTATATGAAAAAATAAAATTGATAAAATCACATGG
>JABUVA010000008.1:5413-16435 GCA_021442885.1 Methanobrevibacter sp.
TCATCAGCAAATCTTTTTGATTATATTGATTTAGGTTATAACTGGAGAATGTCAAATTTAACATCTGCATTAGGTTTAGCTCAATTAAAGAAAGTAGATGAAATAATTAAATTAAGAAGACAACATAGTAATTATTTAAATAAAAAACTTGGGGAATTAAGTGATCAAATTAAAATATTCAATCCTCCTAAAGATTATAACCATGTTTACCAATTATACACAATGTTTGTAAATAATAGAGATGAATTAATTGATTATTTATCTGAAAATGGAATTACAACAAAAGTATACTTCGATCCTGTTCATTTATCTTCATTTTATAAAAATAAACTTGGATATACTGATAAATTACCTGTTACTGAAGAAGTAGCAAAAACTACAATTACACTCCCAATGTTTCCGGAATTAACTACTGAAGAACTTGACTATATGGTTGAAACTATTGGAAAATTCTATGAGGGTGCTTAAATGTTAGAAGAATTTTATAAGGGAAAAAAATGTTTAGTTACTGGTGCGTCTGGTTCTATAGGTAAAAAAATTGTAAAACAATTAATAAAATTTGATGTTGAACTTATCAAAGCTTTTGATAATAATGAAACAGCATTATTTGATTTAGAAAATGAAATCAACTCTCCGAAATTAAAATCATTTATTGGAGATGTTCGTGACTTAAGAAGATTAACTAATGTTTTAAAAGACGTTGATATTGTATTTCATGCTGCTGCTTATAAACATGTCCCATTATGTGAATATAATCCTTATGATGCAGTTCAGACAAATGTAGGTGGAACACAAAATGTTATTGATGCAGCTATTGAATGTAATGTTGGTAAAGTAATTTTAATAAGTACTGATAAGGCTGCAAATCCTGTAAATGTAATGGGAGCTACTAAATTACTTGCTGAAAGACTAATAATATCATCAAATCTTTATGATGTAAATGAAGGCACCGTATTTTCATGTGTAAGATTTGGTAATGTTTTAAATTCTAGAGGTTCTGTAATTCCTCTCTTTAAAAATCAAATTAAAAAAGGTGGACCTATAACCATAACAGACACAGAAATGACAAGATTTGTAATGCATATGCACGAAGCAGCAAAACTAATATTATCAGCTGCTAATATGGCTAAAGGTGGAGAAATATTTATTCTTAAAATGCCATCTATTAATATAACAGACCTTGCAGAAGCAATGGTTGAATATTATGGTTCTGACTATGGTTATAAACCAGAAGATATTGAAATGAAGATAATTGGAAAAAGAATGGGTGAAAAATTATACGAAGAATTAATTACACCTAATGAAAATATTTATGCTTATGAAATGGATGAATTATTCATTATTAAAAACAATCAGTATAATGAAGATTATCCTACCATTATATACAATTCCAAAGATGCTAAAAAATTAACAAAAGAAGAAATAATTAAATTTTTAGAAGAATTAGAATAAATTTATTCTTATTCCATTTTTCTTATTAATTTAAAAGGTACTCCAGCAACAACAACATTATCTGGAACATCTTTATTTACAAAACTAAATGCACCAACTATAGAATTTTCACCAACAGTAACCCCTGGCATTACAACTGAATGAGAACCAATTCTACAATTCTTTTTTAAAACCACTTCTCCTTGTTTATCATCAATTGTTGAAACTGAATATATTGAACAATGAGAACCTATTTGAACTTCATCCTCAATAACAACACCATGTTGAGCATTAATATATGAAAATGCTCCAATATCTGTTTTATATCCTAATTTAAGATTATCTTTATGTTGAACTAACCAATTATATTTTGTTAATTGGCCATTTTCTATTTCAGGAGGCTTCCAACTAGCAAATCTATCTTTACTCATAGTATCATCTAATATTATCATATATTTCTTTAAATTCTTCTTTTTTATTAATTAAATATTCAGCAATAACTTCCATTAACTCACAATCGTTTTCATGATCTAAATCAAGAATACCAGTATCATACATCTTGTGAACACCACATTTTCCACTAAAAAGATTATTCTCATTTAATAAGAACTCTCTAGAATAAACATAAATAGAAGCATTCATATCAAAGATTTCAGGTGCTTCTTGGCGAGTATTAAAATTAGAATCAATAACTCTAACATAATTACCATCATCATTTTTAACCATATTAAAATAAGGATTTCTACGAGAGTCAGTTACAGAAAATACTAAATCATAATCACCATTAATCTTTTTCTCAATAGAACCTTTTAAATCATCTTTAGTTCTTAATGGAGAAGTAATATCTAAATCAATAATTAAATCGTATTTCTTAGATTTTCTTGATTCCATTTCTTCTAAACAATTTTTAATAACATCCATTTTAGCAACAAAATCTCCTGCTAAATCTTCATTCCTCCAAATAGAATCAGTTTTAAGTATTTTACTATTTTCAAATATTTCTATTAATTCTGGACTATCTGTATTTACTACAATATCTGATTCTACATCTTCTGCATCTTTCAAATATAAATCAATAGCTGATAAACTATACAATGGAAGTGGTTTATCTAAAAAAGCTCTAATGTTCTTATTAGGCACTCCTTTTGAACCTGCTCTTCCACATAGTGTAAATAATAAATTCATTATAATTCTCCTTGAGTTAATTTTAAAATCTTTAAAGCATTTGGTATACTATTAATATTATCAACTTCATTATTAATTAATTTAAAAAAATATTTTAACTCTTCTATTTGATAATCATTACGTTTTTCTGAAAAATCAATAATTTTATCTTGATTTAAGTATTTAACAACATTATTTTGAATATCACCAATAATAGTATCATCATCTGTAAAAATCATAATCTCACGAATAGGGAATCTTCCAAAGTAATCTAGGTGTAATTCTAATAACATATTATCATATTTAGCAATGTATATTGAAATGTCTTCAGTTTCAATATCTAAATTAGAAACTTTATCTAAAATAGAAAATACTTCATTAGGAATTCCAAAAAGATGAGTAAGATAATCCCATTCATGTATTAAGTCTATACTTACTCCTCCACCTAATTCTTTTTTAGCACTGTAAGATGTAGTATAATCCTCATCTGGATGCCATAATGGAAGGTATGTTGAGCAGATACAACGAATAGAATTAACAGAATCTAAATTTAAATTCTCTTTTAAATATTTTATAACACTACCATGACGAATAGGACCTGCAACATAATAATTTTTATTTAAATCTAGCTTAAACTTATTATTAATGTCAGAAACATCAACTAATGGTTTTTCAATGAAAAAATTATCAGAATTATTATTTAATTTTTCTAAAGACTCATAATGAAGTTTAGTAGGATTTGTTATAAAAATTGCATCGTAACCTAAAGGTAATTCATCATAAGAATAATATTCATTATTGATATATTCCTTAACATCTTTTAACACTCTTTTAGAGCTTCTTAAAGCATCAATAGTGAAAGTAACATCATCATTTTCAAGATGTTTTTTAATATTTTTAATATGTCTTTTAGCTATTGAGCCAACACCAACAAAGCAAATTTTATAGTTTTTCATATTAATCAAAAATCATATACTGTATTATCATTAGAATTCTCTATAACATCAATTAAATTAAGAATATATTTATCCTCATTAAAGGAATACTTCCCATGAGGTTTATTATTAGAAATTGCATCGAAAAAGTCATAAATTTCTTCTAGATATGCATTTTCTATTATAGTTTCATTATAATTAGATTCACTAGCTATTTCATCATATAAATCTATGTTTTCAGCTTCATTTGTTGTAATATTATATTTTTGAAGACCTGTTGGTGAACCATCCCAACTAAAGTAGAAATCTTCATTTATGATTTCTAAATTTCTAACTGGTTTTCTTGAAACTAAATCAACAATTAAATTACCTTTATCTCCAGATTTGTGCTGAATTGTTATTAAAAAAGAATCTGGATAATCTATTTCTAGATCAGTCATTTTGTCTTTAGTTACATAGATTTTTTCAACTTCTCCAAAAGTATTTATAAGCCATGGAAGTTCAATAGCTAGTATTTCTCTACACCCATTTGTTCTTTTATCTCCAACAAAAAAGTCTTTATAATTCTCCCATGGATGCCAATCTGGTAGGTAATTACCAATATGATAAATATAATTAGTTTGTTTATTACTTTTATTAATAACCTCTGTTATATGATTTATTTCTTTTCTATATAGTTGTGTTGATGATAAAAACAATGTTAAATTATTATCACTAGCTAATTTAATATTTTCATCATATAAGTCATTAACAAGATTAAGTTCTGTGAAAACATTAATATTTCTATTTAATACCTCTTTAATTAACTTAGAATGTGAAAGTGGGGATGTTGAGATGAAAACTGCATCAATATCTGTATTTGAAAGAATATTATCTGAATCTGTACTTGTTTTAATTGAGAATAATTCTTCTGCTTCCTTACATTTTTCTTCAATTTTATCTAATCCCACTATGTTTACATCTTTAAAGTTAGATTGGATTAGTCTTATTCTTCTTTTACCCATTGAACCTAGACCAATAACTGCAACATTCATTTTATCACATTAAAATTTTTATTTAATAAATCATCATTTAATTCTATGGTTTTTAATATATTGGATATCTTTTCATATGCTTTTCCTTCACCATAAGGATTTACACAATTGTTTAATGAATTTCTAAACTCTTCACTTTGAGTTTTCTTAATTGCTTTAAGTATTTCATTAGTATCATAATCTACATCTATTACATTTGTGGATTTTTCACGACCTGCTTGTCTTGAACCAATATTTATTACTGGAAGTTTAAATGAACTTGATTCTATCATTCCACTACTTGAATTTCCAATTAATACACTAGCTATACTTAAAAGACCTATGAAGTCATTGTGTGGAATATTTTTATATGTTTTGAAAATATTATCATTATTAATTTGATTGTTAACCTCATCAATTACTTCAATCATTGCTCTACCACCAGCATCTGCATTAGGATAGATTAGTATTATTTGTAAATCAGTAGCTAGAACTGCATCTAGTGTTTTTTTAATTTGGTCTTTAGATTGATCTATCTCTAAACTTACTGGGTGTTGTAGTATTATTGCAAAGTCTTTTTTGATGTTGTATTTTTCTTTTAATTCATTTATATCTTGATTTTTTTTATTATCTAATATTGAGTCTAGACCTGGTGCTCCTACTGTAAAAACTGTTTTAGGTGATTCTCCCATTTGAAGAATTCTAGATGCGCTTTTATCTGTTGCTGCTAGGTGTATATTTGATAGTTTTGTTATTGCATGTCTTACATCATCATCAACAGTAGATGAAATGTCTCCTCCATGAATCTGAGCTACTGGTATTTGTAAATAAGAACCTACAATTGCACCTGCTAGCATTTCACCACGGTCTCCTAATAATAGTATTATATCTGGTTTGATTTTTGATATTAATTGTGTAAGTTCAACTATTAATTTACCAACAAAAATAGACATAGCTTCAGGTGAATCCTCCTTAAAAGTTTGATTAATTATATGCAACTTAAAGTCTTCATCTTCAATTTCATCAATGGAATTTCCAAATTTATCCATCAAATGCATGCCAGTGGCAATAACTTCTAACTCCATACACATGTCTTCATTGATTTGTCTTAAAGTGTTCCTCATTAATCCAAAATCAGCACGAGTACCAGATATATATAAAATTTTACGCATAATAAACAAACCTCAAGTTAAATCATCAAAAGATAAAATACTATCTGCTTCTAGATCCTTATTAACCCTTCTTCCAAGAACTTTATTAATAAATTTTGGTTCAATACCATTTCCAGGCCGTTTAATAGTTAAATTATCCTCAGTTAAAACTTCACCCTTCTTAATATTTGTTTTAACAATAATACTTTTTCTTGCAACTTCTTTAATAGCTAGTTCATTTTCACTTAATCTTCGAACACCATCACCTATAGCTAATTCAACATTTCTAATACTACTAACCATAGCTTTAAATTCATCTGGATTTAAAGAAGCCTTATGATCTGGACCTGGAAGACTTTTATCAATTGTAAAATGTTTTTCAATAACTTTAGAACCTAAAGCAACAGCAGCTATTGGAAGTTCAATTCCAGGACTATGATCTGAAAAACCAATAACAACATTAAAATTATCCTGTAATGTTTTAATAAAATTAAGATTAGCTTCACTAAAACTAGTAGGATAACCTGTAATACAGTGAAGTAAAATTAATTTATCCTTATTTTTAATAAAATCATAAGTTTCTTTAATCTCATCAAAAGTAGACATTCCACAAGATAAAATTAATGGCTTATTACACATCTCAACATATTCAATTAAATCAAAATTATTAAACTCACCAGAGCCTAATTTATAAACAGGAACATCTATACTTTCCAGTAAATCAACACTTTTTTTATCAAAAGGAGATGATAAAAATAAAACACCTTCATCTAAAGCAAAATCTTTTAACTCTTTAAAATCATCCTCCGATAATTCTAATTTTTTAAGCATCTCTAATTGGTTTTCATCATCATTACTTTCCTCTTGATATTTTGCTTTTTTAGCATTTTTACTAACTAAATCATTACTGTTAAATGTTTGAAACTTAACAGCATCAACACCACACTCACTAGCAGATTTAATCATCTTTTTAGCTAAATCAACATCCCCATTATGATTAACACCAATTTCAGCTATTATAAATGTCCTATCAAAGTTAAAATCATAATTAATTTCCATAATATACACTAATTTAATTTTTGTTATTTAAAGTATAAATATTATAAATTTTATTAAAAGAAAAGTGGAAAATTGTCTTGATAAAACCTACATCTAACTTATAGCTATTGATAGCACTACCAAATAGATAATATTAAATATATTGCATTATAAACAATAATATAAGTGATGGAAATTGGTAGTAAAACTAAATATTATTTATATAATAAAATAAATATATACTAACTGTAATAGCTAAATTAATCAACAAATATAACATCATATGAAAAATTATCAAATTTAATTGAGTAATAGAATAATTTAAAAAAAATAGAGGGAATAAAATGTCATCTGATGTAGAAGTAACTAATACTTATAGTAAAATCAACTATGAAAGAACATTAAAAAATGTATATGAACTCTTTCAAGACCCTGAATTTGCATTTATTTTTAAACTAACAGAAGACACATTAGATGAAGTAATTGATGAATTCCTTGAATTTCCTTCTAGTGAAATTGATTTTGAAAATTCTACATTAAACACCGAATCAATACAAGAACTTGAAGATGCAATAGACAGTAGAGGAGTATTTATGATGCTAGGTTTCTATTCAGGTATGGAAAACCACTATGCAAATTATGATTTTGGTGTTAAAGTTGGAAAAGATGAAAATGGAAACTATGAAATAACCTATGGAACAACAAGTTCATATGGTGTGTTTGTAGGTAATTTTATTAGTTTTAAAGATAAAAATGATGCTGATGATCCTTATGATATTGCATCAAAAGAATGTCTCGCAGCTATTGACCTAATGGATAGTCTTTTAGTAGTTGAGAAATAAGATTAATAATATTTAAAATCTAATATAGTTAATATGGTACAAACACTATTAGATGAAACTTTTGATATAGAATTAATAACAAAAAAAATACAATCCCAAATCTCAGAATGGAGATGTAATAAAATTACATTAAATGGAGTTAAATGGGAAATTTTCGACCATGAAGGAACTACAGTTTATAGCTATGTTTTCAACATTGATTTTAATGACATTGAAGCTAGAATAAAACTTGAAGATTTGCGTTTAAATATAATACACTTCATAGAGTCTTTAAAAGATGATACAGAGTACCAGTACTATTTATAAAGAAAATACAATCCTTTTAACATAAATTTTTCCAATAGCTATTGAAGATTAATGAAATAATATTTAAACATTTAATAATATAGTAATATATGAGGAGAAATTAAAAATGTCAAAACCTGTAGTTGCAATTACAAGACCTTATAATAGAGCTAATAAAGCTTGTGAAATTGTAAAAGAATTAGGAGGAACTCCAGTTCTTGCACCAACTCTTGATTTACAACCTGTTAATAGTGATTCATTAAAAGAATTAGTAAAAAGGCAAGATGAACTTGACTGGATTGTTTTTACATCCCCAACTACACTAGATTCTTTAAAAATGTTTCATCCAGAATTTTTAAAAACACTTAACTGTAAAGTAGCTGTTATAGGAAATAAAACAGGTAGAGTAGCTGAAGAACATGGACTTAAAATTGATTTAATCCCTGAAGATTTTACTGCAGAAGGTCTTGTTAGAGAATTTAAAAAGAAAAATATTAAAAATCAAGTTATTGGAGTTCCAAGAACATTATCTGCAAGAGCAACTCTTGTTGATGGACTTGAAGAACTTAATAATGATGTTATAATAGCTGAGGCTTACAAATCACTTTTCCCAATGGATAAAGTCAAAGTTGAATATTTAATTGAACAAATTAAAAATGAAGAAATTGATGCAATTACATTTACAAGCCCTTTAACTGTAGAAAACTTCTTTAAAATAGTAGTTAATAAAAGAGAAATCTCAAAACTATTATCAGAAAATATTTTAACAGTAGCTATTGGCCCTATAACAGGTAGGGTTTTAGATGAATATAATATTAACTATATCTATCCAGATAACTACACAGTTCGTGACATGATGGAATTATTATTTAAAGTATTAGAAGGTGAATAAAATGATAATGATATGGCCACAATACATTAATAAGAATTTAACACTCTCAGAAGGTCGTAAAGTATCACTTGAATTTGCTGTTAAAGATCCAACAGTTAATGATATTTCAAAGGCCTTAAAAAAGCTTAATATAGAACATGAAGTTGAAAAAGAAAAAGCATATCCTGGATACTGGTATAACAAAACAGGAAGAGTCCTTGCTGAAAGTGATATGAATAAAAATGAACTATTAAGAGAAATTTGTAAGAAAATTAATAAAAAATGATTATTATGGATTCTGAATCTTTAAATGGTAAAAACATAACAGAATTACCTGAAAGTATGAAAAAACTATATGAACAAGCTCGAGAATTAATTGAAAATAATGATGATATAAAAATATACACTCATATTGATTGTGATGGATTATGTTCAGGTGCAATTCTCTCAGAGATACTTGATAGGCTTGGTAAAGAACATGAAATCCAATGGGTTAATTTAGATGAATTACAGGATTTAGAGATTAAAAATCAATTAACAATATTTTCAGATTTAGGTTCAGGTCAGCCTGTTGATAAAAATGCAAATGAAAATCAAAGTATTATTATTTTAGACCACCACCCTCCTTTAAGAGATTTGGATTATAATGCTAACTGCAATTATCTTGAAATTAATCCAATACACCATGGAATCGATGGATCATATTATGTTTGTGGTGGTGGATTATGTTATTTCCTTGGAAAAGAATTTGGATATGAAGATTTAAGTTGGATTGGTGTATTATCAGCTATTGGAGATATGCAAAATTCAAGAACAGGTAAATTAGAAGGCCTAAACACTACAATTGTTAATGATGCTAAAAAAAATGGTTTACTTGAAATTGAAGAAAATGATTTAAACCTTTATGGAAGAAAAACAAATCCATTATTTGTATCTCTATCTCGTTTTAGTGATGTTAAACTTCCTATTACAAATAATCAAGGAAGAGCAAAAAAGATTTTAAAAGACTTGGAAATTGATGGAACAGTACCTTTAAGTAAAGTAACATATGAAGAAAAAGGAAAAATATTCCAGGAGCTATTTAAAGAAATTATGGAAATAGTTCCTAGTAAATATATTCCTTTTGTTCCTAAACTACTTATGTCTGATTCCTATGAATTTTTAAATGAAAATAAAGAGGAATTCTTAAGTGATGCTAGTGAATTTTCAACATCAATGAATGCATGTGGTAGAAATGAAGAATATGAAACAGCACATAAAGTTCTTAAAGGAAATCGTCAAGAAGCCCTTGATTCATTAGAAGGTATTAGTAAAGAACATAAAAGAAACCTAGCTAAAAGTATTGAAAGAGTAGCTAAAAGAACTGATGAAGAAATAGATGAAGGTGGAATAATTGAACTAGATAATATCCAGTACTTTGATGGATATGGTATACCTGCAAATATTGTAGGAACTGTTACTGGAATGATTTTAGGTGAAGGAAATTGGAAAAAACCAATGATTGGCCTTAGTCAAACAGATGAAGATAATATAAAAGTTTCTCTTAGATGCTCTAAGCTTTTATCCTATGATGAAAAAGCTCATTTTGGTCATATAATCCGTGAAATTTCCCAGTCAGTAGGTGGAAACGGTGGGGGACATGCTGTAGCTTGTGGAGCTTATATTCCTGTAGATAAAAGAAATGAATTTATTGAAAATTTCAACCAACGTTTAGAAGGAATAATAGAAAAGTAAATATAATTGGAATAATTAATAAAATAATATTGATATGTATTAATAGGAGTATATTTTAATGAAAACATTTAAAAAAAGAGGAGCACTTACACACTTTCAAATACTAAGTGAAATCTCAAAACAAGACCCTAACCTAAAACAAAAAGATTTAGCTGAAAGTTTAGGAATTACAATCCAAGCAGTCTCTGAAAATATTAAAACATTAATTGATGAAGGTTATATTACATCAAAAGATGGAAGATCACCATATAAAATAACACAAAAAGGAATAGAAAAAGTAAAAAAAGATGCAATAACCTTAAGAAAATACAGTGACTCTGTTCTTGAAACTATGACTCATTTTAAAACAGTATGGCCTGCAATAGCTAGTGAAAAACTTAAAGAAGGAGAACAAGTAGGCCTATATATGGAAGATGGAATTCTATATGCCGGTAAAAAAGAATCAAGTGCAACAGGAACAGTCCTAAAAGATGCTAATAAAGGAACAGATGTAGCATTAGGTGGCCTTAATGGAATTATTGATATGAGTATTGGTGAAGCAGTTATAATAACACTACC
>JABUVA010000008.1:16477-28669 GCA_021442885.1 Methanobrevibacter sp.
AAAAAATATATGAAAAAGGAACAGAGCATGGTGGTGAAATTAATAAAGTAGCTATTATTGGAACAGTATCACGTTCAATAGCAAATCAACTTAACTTACCTGTTGATATTGAATTTGCAGTAGCTGCTGGAACTGCAAATGCCTGTAGAAAAGGATTAAATGTTTTAGTATTATCTGTTGGAGATATGACAAAAGCATTTATTCGTGAACTTGAAGATGAAAAAATCAAGTTTAACATTATAGATGGAGTAAAATAGAGAAGAATATTTTATTCTTCTTTAACTAATTTTAAAAGTGCAGCTGCAACTTCTAATGTTGTAAAATCTTTTTTTGTAAAATCTTTAATAGCTCTCCTATATTCTTTCAAATCCTCTTTTTTAATAGTATTTTTAATTTCATTAAAAATCAATTTATTTTTAATATTATTCATTTCATTAAAATCTGGAATTTGTTGTTTTTTAATTTTTGATTTGGTAATTTTACGAATATTGTTTAAAAGTTTATGTTCTTTAGGTTCTACAAAAGTAAATGCATATCCTATATTACCTGCACGAGCTGTTCTTCCTATTCTATGAACATAGTACTCAGGATTTTGAGGAAGGTCATAGTTAAATACAATTTCAACATTAGGTACATCGATTCCACGAGCCGCCACATCAGTAGCTATAAGGATTTCAATATCCCCTCTGCGAAATTTATTCATAACCTTATCACGATTCTTTTGATCAATATCACCATGAATACCCTCAACAGAATAACCTCTACTTTTAAGACGGCGAACAACATAATCTACCCTTCTTTTAGTATTACAAAAAACAAGCCCTAAATCAACATCATAAACATCAATAAGACGACATAAAGCATCTAATTTTTGCCTATCATCAACATTATAATAATATTCAGTAATCTCAGGAACAGTCATTTGTTTTGAAGAAACCTTTAAAAATTCAGGTTTTCTTTGATAAAACTTAGCTATTCTTTTAATTTCATCAGGGACAGTAGCTGAAAAAAGTAAAGTCTGTCTTTGCTTTGGAGTGTGTCTTAAAATCTTTTCAATATCCTCTCTAAAACCCATATCTAACATTTCATCAGCTTCATCTAACACAACAGTTTCAATCCCTATTAAATCAAGAGTTCCTCTCTCAATATGATCTAAAATACGACCAGGAGTTCCAATAACAATATGAACCCCTTTCTTTAAAACCCTAATCTGGCGACCAATAGGCTGACCTCCATAAACAGGAAGAACTTTAAGCTTTTTAATATTAGAACCTAATTTAGAAATTTCATTAGCAACCTGAATAGATAACTCTCTAGTAGGACAAATAACAATAGCTTGAGGAGATTTATCCTTAATAAAAATCTTTTGAAGTAAAGGAATACCAAAAGCTACTGTCTTACCAGTGCCTGTTTGTGCCTGACCTATAATATCTTTTCCTTTTAAAGCCTCAGGTATTGTAATTTTTTGAATAGCACTAGGTTCTTCAAATCCCATATCTTTAACTGCTTTTTTAATATTATTAGAAATATTAAAATCATCAAATGTTGTTATACTCATAAAAATCAATATTATATTAGTTTTTTAAAATATAAAAATACAACCAAAAATAATTATTAAAACAAAAAACAAATTAGTAAATATGGAAAATAAACTAATAAACACAAATAATAATGATTATGAGGTAGAAAAACACCCATCTATAAAAGGTGTTCAAATAATAGAAGGAAAAAATAACTTTCCAATAAGCTGGTTAAACCAACAAGGATACTGTGAATGGCAAATATACCTACAATACTTTAAAGATATTCAAGTTGGCCCAACATCAGCTATGAAAAAAGGAACAAAAGTACATAATGAACTAGAAGATAAATTTAAAGAAACAGCAGAAATTGCAACATTTGAAGAAGTTGTAAAACTTTCAAAAGAAACAAAAACATTATCAAGAGAAGTATTTGTAATATCTGCTGAAAATGGAATTAGAGGTTTTATTGATGAAATACAAATGACACCTGATGAATTTATAATAATTGATGATAAACCAGGAACCAAACCTTATAATTCAACAATAAACCAAGTAAGAGCATATTGTCTTGCATTTAAAGAAATTATTGGCAATGATAAAAGAAAAATAAAAGGAGCATTACGTCAAAGAGGAACAGATAATATCTTCTGGAGTGAAGAATTTAATGAAGATGTTGAAAAATCAATAAAATATGTTTTAAATAGAATGGATGGATTATTTAATGGAACAAAACCATTTATACCAACAAAAAATAAAAATAAATGTAGAAGTTGTAGATATCAAAGCTATTGTGAACACTACTAACTTAAACTACTCTTTTTAAACCTAAATCAAATTTATATTTTTTATAAATTTTATCTAAAATACCATTCCACTCTTCAGGCTCTATATACCCCTTATTTGGAATTAAATTATCAAAATTAGACTCATTAACATTTAAAATATCACCAAGAACATAACTTAAAGATTTACCAGTACATGCTAACTCATAAGGATCATATCCAGTAACAGAAAAAACCCAAAAGTTATCTTCTTTATACTCCTTTTTTAAAGGCTCATACCATGAAAGAATTTTATTTTCACTACTTCCAATCTCACCAAGCCCTACAGATAAATAAAAATCCTCACCATCAAATTCAATAGTATCAATACCATCATAACCATTATTTTTTAAATAATTTTCTATTTCTTTTTTATTTTTAAAATAACCTAAAACATCGAATTTATCTGGATTTTTATCACATAAATCATAGATTAAATCCTCATCAACATCACAAACCTCATAACCCTCAATTTGATGATTAGTATAAGGTTTAAAATCAAGGCAAAAATTATCAAAATAATCTTTATCTAAATACCAAAGAACTTGAACACGAGAAATCATGAAAAAACACCTAAAAAGTTAGAAACTTTGATTCATAACTACTACAGTATGTGAAAAAACATCAAAAATTCTATCATCTTTACGTACTAACTTACCAATAGCCCAATCAAAGATTATAGGAATCCAATAAATTTTAGTTATATTACGAATGAAAGCTTGCATCCATGAAATAGAATAACCTCTATCATCAAGAACCTCAATATTCATCAAAGCCTTACCAACAGTAGCACCTTTCTTTTTTTCTAAAACTATAAAATACACTAAAATCCAAATAGGACATATATAGAGTATAATAGCGTAAATTTGATATGCTTGATATGGATTTGCAAAAAGTGAAATAATAAATGAAACAATCCACATAATCGCAGAGACTACAAAAAAATCCATAATATAAGCAACAATTCTTTTTGTAAACATTGACATAAAAACACCTTTTTAACATACTCTTGGAACTGGATCAGCTATTGGAGCTTCAAGAATCCTTTCACCACCAATTGGAGTTTCAACAAGAACATATTCTCCTTCTATCACTTCACCAACAATAGCAGCATTCTCACCATACTTCTCACTTTTAATAGCTGCAAGAACTTCTTCAGCTTTATCAGCTTTAACACCCATTACAACTTTACCTTCATTAGCTACTTCAAATGGATCAATACCTAACATTTCAGAAGCAGCTCGTACTTCTTCCCTAATTGGAATAGCTTCTTGTTCAAGACGTATTCCCACACCAGATTTAGATGCCATTTCATTAATAGCATTTGCAAATCCTCCACGAGTAGGGTCTTTCATAGCAGTAATACCACCAATATCTAAAGCTTTTTTAATTATATTCCACATTGGAGCTACATCAGATTGTAAATCAGTTTCAAAACCGAAACCTTCTCTAAAAGACATTAAACTAATTCCATGATCTCCAAGAGAACCTGTAATAATAATCTTATCTCCAACATTTAAAGTTGAATCCCTTATAATTTCACCTTTTTTAGCTACTCCAATACCAGTTGTAACCATAACAATACCTTCAAGGCTTTCCTGGTCAACAACCTTAGTATCTCCAGTAATTACTGCAACATCAACTTCACTACATGCTTCATCAAGAGATTTGATTATTCTATCTAAATCTTCAATTGGAAAACCTTCCTGCATAATAATTGCATTAGAAATAGCTAAAGGTTTAGCACCCATAACTGAAACATCATTTATAGTTCCTGAAGCTGAAATTCTTCCAATATCTCCACCTGGAAAGAACAATGGATCAATAGTATGTCCATCGGTAGTAAACACAATTTCATAATCACCTAATGGTATTGTAGCACCATCATCTAAATCTTCTAAGCTAACTCCACCATTTACACTTTTTTTAGTGATATTGTCAAGAACTGTCTTAGATATTAAATTGGCCATTACTTCTCCGCCAGCACCATGATTCATACTAATTTTATCGTCAGACATTTATATCTCCCATAAAATAATTAAAATTTAATAAGATAATATATGTAAAACAAAGTATATAATTATAGTTATTTTTATAAAAAGGTTTTATAATTTAAAAAAAAATAGTAGTTAAATAAAAAGAAAAAAAGAATTAAAGAAATTATTCTTTAATTAAAATACCGTTAATAACTCCATCCTGACCAGGTCTAGAAGTTACTTTAGCATTACCTTCAGAAGTTTCTACAATAGCCCCTTTAGTAATAATATTCCTTCTTACGTAGTTAGGGTTTGCACTGTTTTCAATTACTCCTAAAATATCCAAAACAGAAGTTTTGTTGTTATCAGGATTAGTTACATTAATTTTGTTTCCAGCAGATAATCTGAGTTTTTCATTACCTCCACGGGTTCTGATTTTTCTTAATCTTTTATCATCTACTCTTGTTTCAGCTGGATCTCTACCTAATTGAGCTTTTCTTTTACCATGGTTTGCTTTGAGTCTAGCACCAGATGGACTTCTTATTGATTTTCCTTGAGAAATTGCCATTATTTCACCGAATAAATATTAAAATTTTTTCAAATAATAAGTAATCGCAATCTAAAAGATACTTTCATTTAAATTATTGGACAAGAAAAAATAATAATTCAAATCTTTGAGAGCAATAAAGTATCTTAAAGAATAATGATAATAAAATATTAATCCTTTCTAATATATAAATGTTTATTAAAAAAATGCATCGAGACTTTGTTGGAATTCACCACGAGCCCAATCTTCAAGATCTTTTTTAGAATATCCTAAAGGACCCATAATCCTATAAATAGCTGGAATCATCTGATTATTAATATAATAATTCCTATCATATTCTAAACCATCACTATATTCATAAGGGACAGCTTTTTGACTAATAGGACCTTTTCCTTTAACAATAATATATTGAATAATTGTGCCTTTAGTAACTTTAATTCCATGTTCTTCAATTTGTTTTGCAGCTACAACATGAGGACCAACTTGTTTATAATCATTTAAATTCTTAGTAATTTGGGTATGAATAATTAAATCTTTTTTATCGACATTTCCTGATTTAATCTTTTTAAGAATCCTTTTAACTTCATCAATAGCTTTTTGAACATTACCCTCATCAAGAATAGCCATTAAAACATTTTCCTGAGTTTGTTTAACAATTGGTGCCCAATCTCTTCTAACAATTTCAAGGCCTTTAGCTATTATTTCTCCATCTTCAATAACAGCGTATCTTTTTTTACTTACAAAAAACCCTCGTCTATAAAAGCCTTCATATTCAAGCTCCATACTTTCAGGTAAATTAGCATTAATATAGTTAATAAATTGTTGAGCTTGAGATTTAATCTCTTTTTCTAGTTCCAATTGTTCAATTCCATCTTGCAATAAAAGCACCAATTATAAATATTTACTTCAATATATAAAATTATTTACTTTCATTTTTAAAGAAAAAATATTAATCCAAAATTTTTAAATAGATTTATAGATATAAATTTAATTTATATGAATAAAAAAAATAAAGCAAGTGAAAGTGTTGTATTTTTTGATGTTGATGACACATTACTTGACACATCTAAATTCGCAGAAACTGCTAGAAAAACAGCTATTGAAGCAATGGTTGATAATGGCCTTCCACTTAAAAAAGATATAGCTTATTTGACCTTAAAAACAGTTATAAAAGAAAAAGGATCAAATTATGACAAACATTTCAATGTTTTAACAAAAGCTCTTTTAGGTAAAGAAGACCCACTACTTGTAGCTCTTGGAATGGTAACATACCACAATATTAAATTTTCATTATTAAGACCATTTCCAAAAACAATAGATATTTTAATCTATTTAAAAGCTCAAGGATATAAATTAGGAGTAATTTCTAATGGAATTACAATAAAACAATGGGAGAAACTTGTTAGATTAAATATATATCAATTCTTTGATGAAGTAATTACTTCCGAAGAAGTTGGATATTCAAAACCTAGTAAAGAAATCTATGAAGAAGCTTTAAAAAGAATGAAAGCAGACCCTGAAAAAAGTATAATGATTGGAAATAAATTCATAGAAGATGCTCTAGGTGCTGTTAAAGCTGGAATGAGTGCTATTCTTGTTAACTCTGATGTAACTGAATCTGAAAAATTAAGAATAAAAAAAGAGAATTTGGATATTAAAATTGTTGAAAATATCAGCGACATAAACACAATATTATAAGTCCAATTCTAAAATAACAGGACAATGATCAGAGCCCATAATATTATCTTCAATAGTAGCAGATAATATTTTACTTTTTAAATCTTTACTAACAAGGAAATAATCTAATCTCCAACCAATACCCTTAGATCTTGCGTGGTACCTATAACTCCACCAAGAATATTTTTCTTCTTCAGGATGTAGGTATCTAAAAGTATCAATAAAACCTAAATCTAAAAATTCAGTTAACCAATCTCTTTCTGCAGGTAAAAATCCAGAATTACCTTGATTTTTATCAGGATTTTTTAAATCAATAGGTTCATGAGCAATATTAACATCACCACATATTACAATACTCTTACCTTCATCTTTAAGGTCTAATACATAATTTGTTAAAAGATTACAGAATTTAATTTTCTTATCTAATTTAGAACCCTTATTTCCACTATTTGGAAAGTAAATATTCATTAATGTGAAATCATCAAAGTCAGCTCTTAAAACACGACCTTCATCGTCTAATTGCTTATCACCAATACCATGGAAAACATTAGCTGGTTTAAATTTACTATATGTTGCAACACCACTGTATCCTTTTTTTACAGCAGTAGTGAAAAATGAATTAAATCCATCTACATCATATAACTTATCTGGAATATCTTCAATATTTGCTCTAATCTCTTGTAAATTAATAATATCTCCAGGATTACTGTTAAACCAATCCCAGAAATCTTGTTTTTTATTAACTGCTCTAATTCCATTTACATTCCATGATGCAATTTTAACTGACATTTAATACACCTAATTTGCTTATAAGTCTATTCCATTTGTAATAGGCAATTCACGAAGCCACTTAATATCACTTTTATAAAGCATTCTAATATCAGATATATCATAACGAATCATAGCTAGTCTTTCAATACCAAGACCAAATGCAAGTACAGGAACATCAATGCCTAATGGTTCAAGAACTTCAGGTCTAAACATACCAGAACCTCCAAGTTCAATCCAAGCACCTTTATCCTCTAAATAAACTTCACATTCAGTAGAAAGATAAGTATATGGGAAGTATGCAGGTCTAAATCTAACTTCAAAACCTAATTTTTTATAAAACTCTTTTAAAGTTCCTAGTAAATTCTGATAGCTAATTCCAGGAGCACCTACAATTCCTTCAACTTGATGGAATTCAGGTAAATGTTTATAGGTTATTGTTTCACGTCTAAATACACGACCTACAGAAAACATTTTAAAAGGAGGTTCATTTTCATATAAATATTTTGTAGAAACACCAGTTGTGTGAGTTCTAAGTACACTTTGACGTGCTACATCTTCATCCCAATTATATTTCCATCCAATAGAACCAGTATTACCACCATTTTCATGAACATTAGCTGTTAGATTGACTAAATCTTCATCATCAGGTAAATCACATGTTAAAGGATTTTTAACATAAAAAGTATCTTGCATTTCACGAGCAGCATGATCTTGAGGTTGGAAAAGAGAATCAAAATTCCAAAATGCAGAATCTACAACAGGTCTGTTAGACTCTGTAAAACCAAGATTTAAAAATATTTCTCTAATTTCTTCAATAATTCTTCTAAGAGGATGTTCTTTTCCAGGGAAAACCACTGGAGCTTCTGCATTAATATCATAAGGCCTATATTGGAGATTCTTCCATTGCCCTTCTTTAAGTTGTTGATGTGTTAATTGAGTAGCTTGTTCTTGAATAGTAAAACCTTGATTTAAAATATCTTTACCTTTAGATAAAATTGAAAAAGAATGTGAGGTATTCTTTTTAGTATTTAAAATATTTTTTCTATTATTAAGTAATTTAAGTCCTTTATTTAAATCCTTATTTAATTCACTTTTAACAATAGAATCTAACTCAAAAAGCTGTTTAAGTAGTTGCTCATCATCACCTAATTTCTCAGCACTTTCTTTACCAACATCAGTGATTTTAATAATACCTTTATCCACTTTAGCCCAGTGCTTACGATTTAACCAACCAATAGCTATTCCAGTATCTTTTTTATCAATACCTGACTTTTCTGCAAGCTCACCCATTGGTATTTCTTCTTCTTGAACTAAAATATCCAATATTCTTCTTTCAGGAAGTCCAAATTCAGCATAACTTTTACCATCATCAGTTAAAGATAAAATTTCAGTAATATCCTTTTCTACATTAATAATCTCTTTAGATGCAAGTGAACCAGCTGCACTCATAACAGATTTAATGTCCATATTAGTATTATTAGCTACTTCATCAGGAGTAATGTCCATGTTTTTTTCTAATTCTTTTAAAAGCTTTTTTTCATAAATATGTAATTCATTAATGGTTTTTTTAATATCCTCACTCATTAAAACACCCAGTTATTTATTCAATATACTATTTGTAACTCAATATATAAAAAACATTAGTTTAAAATTATCCCTATCCAATTCCAAATAAAGATTTATTTTAACCTATTGAAATTTCTCATCTAATAATGTAATCATAATAGATGCTGCAGTTAAATCTGCAGTTGTTCCAGGGTTTAATTTATTTTCAAATAAATAATCATCAAATTCATTTAATCTATTAATAAAATCATCAGAATCTTTAAATGACAATAGCTCTTTAGCTTGAGTTGAAACTTCTTCTGCTTTTTCATCCCCATATTTTCTAGAAATTAAAGTGTCTGGAACTTCAGATAATATTTTTAAGAATGTTAAAACAGATGCCATATTAAGAGTTGTTTCTTTTTTAAGTTTAGAGTATTCAGTATAACCTAATTCAAAACATACTGGAAGTGTTGTTGTTAATTCATTAGCTAATCGATCCCAAGGAGCAGATATTTTTAAAACATCATACATTGTTTGATTGTTGTTTCTAAGCTCCTGATTTGCATTTTCACTAGCTACATCATATTCATCTTGTTCACCCATTCCACCAGCATCTGCAATATTAATTGCACTATAAAGATTTATTGCATCATCAACAGTTGTATTTTCCATTAAATTAACAATATTTTCACGAACATCAGAGAATTTTTCACTAATACTTGCTGCTACAGATATTGGGACAAACAACATCACTATTCCAAGATTAGTATTATTAGCTATCCAGTTGTCTGTTTCTTTAACAGCTTCTAATATGTATTTTCCAAGTTCAGCAGAAGCTAAATCATTTTCATCAACATTTTCAGCAGCTTCCCTAATTGTATCTCCAATTACAACCCCGCTTATTAAAAAGTCTTCAAAGACCATATCATCATAATCTCTAGTCCTATGAACATTTCCTGGTTTTGGAAACCCACTAACTTCTAAACAAGATGCTATTTGTGCTATTTTAGCTATTGTTTTTGATTCCATAATATCAATCCAACATATTATTTTCAAGAACATAAGGTGCGAAATTAGTGATAATTAAGTCTGCACCTGCTCTTTTAAATGCAATTAAAGTTTCCAATATAGCTTTATCAGTTAGATAACCTTTTTCAATAGCTGCCATTATCATAGAATATTCCCCACTTACATTATATGTTACTAGAGGTAATGGGAATTCTTCTTTAATTGTTTTAATAATGTCTAAGTATGGAAGTCCTGGTTTAACCATTAAAAAGTCTGCACCTTCAATAACATCTAATTCACATTCACGTATAGCTTCTATTGCATTTGATGGATCCATTTGATAGCTTTTACGATTTCCAACTCCTGGTGATGAACAAGCAGCTTCTCTAAATGGTTCGTAAAATGCTGAAGCATATTTTGCTGAGTAAGACATTATTGCAACATTAGAAAATCCTTCTTCATCTAAATGTTCACGAATTGCTCCAACTCTTCCATCCATCATATCTGAAGGAGCTACAATGTCTGCACCTGCTTCTGCATGAGATACAGCTACTTTAGCTAAAAATTTTAATGTATTATCATTTAATATTTCAAATCCAAAGTCAGTATCATCATTTTCAACTATTAAACCACAATGGCCATGAGAAGTATATTGGCAAAGACAAACATCAGTTATTACTATTAAATCTGTTTCTTGTTTAAGTAGTCTTACAGCTTTTTGAACTATTCCATTTTCAGCAAATGCAGGAGTTCCTACTTTATCTTTCTCATCTTTTAAAGGTACACCAAAGACAATAATGGATTTAAGGCCTAATTCTTCAAGATGTTTAGCAAACTCAACACCATCTTCAAGAGAATATCTAAATTCACCAGGCATTGAAGTTATTTCCTCTTTTTGACCTTTTTCTAAGTCATCTTTAAAAAATATTGGATAAATTAAATCTTCTTTATATATATTTGTCTCACGAACAATGCTTCTAATTTTTTCGTTTTTTCTAAGTCTTCTCATTCTTGTAGTTGGAAACTGCATTTTATCACAAATGTAATTATGTACTTAATAATTTAAAAAGTTTTAAAATGATTTAATGATTGTCTATTTAAAACTAAAAGTCTATCAAAAATTTTTAAAAAAAAAGTTTTGGAATTATAAAATAAATTATAATCCCTTTACATCCAAATTAGTCTTTTCTTTTCAACCTTGCACCTAATAAACATAATAAAGCTAAAACAACAATAGCTATTGGATTACCTGTTGGGAGTAAACTAGATTGTTTACTAACCTCTATTTTAGTTTTATTGTCATGGTCTGGAGTAGGTGGCACTGGCCCAACAGAATCTTTAACAGTTATATTAGCACTAGCAAAATTGTTAGATAAGATAGGATCATAAGTATTGCTGGTTACATTTACATTATGAGTAATAACGCCTGGAACTAAAGTTTTAGTAGTTAAAACTAAAGTTACAGATTCACCAGAAGTTAAATTACCAATAGTCCATGTTAAAACATCATTATCATTAACAATACCTTTAGAAGAATCATATGATATAAGTTCTAAACCTTCTGGTAATTTATCAAATGCAACAACATTTTCAGCAACATCAGGCCCCTTATTAGTAACAGTAATAATCCAAACAACCATGTCTCCTATAGTAATCTCCTCTTTATCTGGAACAATATTGATTTCTAAATCAGCAGATTTAACATAAGTTGTATTATTAGCATGGTTATTATATATTCTATAATCAATACCCACACTAGAAACATTTACCATGTTAGTAATATTACCTGCTTTAACTGCTTTAGTGGTTAAATTCATGAATACAACTTCACGCTTATCTAAAGATCTAATACTCCAAGTTAAAACATCACCATAAATAGAGTAATTCCCTTTATCTACATTAGCAGAAATAACTACTAATCCTTCAGGTATTAAATCTTTAACAGTAACATTTACTGCATCATCTGGACCTTTATTAGTTACTTTAATAGTCCAAACAACAGTATCATTATAATTAACAACAGTTTTATCAACTATTTTAGAAATGTCTAAATTAGCGTTAAATAAATAGACCAAAATTCTTCCTTTAAGTAATTCTGTGTTGTTTGCACCAGCATATCTTCCTATAACTGAGAATTTACCAGTTTTATTAAGATTAACTTTAGGAGTATCAAAATCCCAAGGCCTATACACATCAAAACTAGCAGGAATATCATAATCCTTCATACCAACAATATTGAGAATAATAGGAATATTAGAACCAATAGTATTGTAATTATCATCATAAAGATGACCCCAAAGAAGCATACTCTCATTAATCTG
>JABUVA010000008.1:29778-36393 GCA_021442885.1 Methanobrevibacter sp.
TTCATATTTTAAAAAAATTATGTTAACCTCATTAAATTAATAAAGTTAACTTAATATTAATTAAGTACAATAAAATATATAATATTTTTTCTTTTGTAAACAATAACCTAATGTTTAAAACCTAATAATAAAATCTTGTTTAAAATTAACTTAAAAATAAATTTTACAATTCTAAAGCCTTTAAAATAATATTCTAAACAACAATTAAATTAGAAAAACAAAATTATGGAAATTTATAATAGATACTTAAATAACAAAAAATGCTTATTTAAGTTTATATTTAGCTAATATATCATCTTTAACACCATAAGGCCTGTTTCTATAATAAAGTTTAGCATGCTCTACAATAAGACCATGATAATCCTCATAATCTTTTACATCACCTTCAAAATTATCTTCAAATAGCTTTTTAAGCTTTAAGTATGTGACATTTTCATCAACATATCCTAAATAGCTAAATATCCTTTTAGTATAAGCATCTACAACAAATTCTTTTTCATTATAGGCATAAAGTAAGATTGAGTCTGCAGTTTCATTTCCAACACCTTTAACAGATAAAACTTCTTTTCTTGTAGGAGTACGACCTTCTAAAGATATATAAAAATCAGCTACATTTTTTAAATAAATTGTTTTTTGATTAAAATAACCTGTAGGTTTAATTAAATTTTTAAATAAATCTGGATCATCATCAATAAATTTTACAATACTTTTTGCATTGAAATTAGTGTGTTTTGATAGGTTTTTTAAAGCTTTATCAACACTTGTCCATGTTGTATTTTGAGTTAGAATTGTTCCCATTATTATTTCAAATTGTTGGTTGTCTTTTTCATCATCTTCAACCATGTACTCTGTTTGAGTAGTCTTGATGTCTGTTGTTGGCCACCAATGCCCTTCCTTTGGATAAGTGTTTTTTAATGTTTTATAAATCTCATTAATATTTCTTTTAATTAAATCCATTTTACCCACCTACTTTAAAAAGATAATTTATTTTTTAATTATAAATACTTTATTAAATATAATTTTATTTAAGAAAATTAAACTTGTGATAAAATGGTAAATCAAATTGGAAAATTATTTTCTGTTACTAGCTTCGGTGCAAGTCATGGACATGCTATAGGTGCCGTTGTTGATGGATGTCCTGCTAATCTTGAATTATCTGTTGAAGATATTCAAAATGAGTTAAATAAAAGAAAACCTGGAACTAGTGCTGTTACTACTCCTCGTAAAGAAGATGATAAAGTGGAAATACTTTCTGGTATCTTTGAAGGTAAAACAGATGGGACACCAATAGCTGGAATTGTTTTTAATAAAAATCAACGTTCTAAAGATTATTCTATGTTTAAAAACACTCCTAGACCATCTCATGGAGATTATGGTTGGATGACTAGATATGGGAACTATGATTATAATGGTGGAGGTCGTGGTAGTGGAAGAACCACCATTGGCCATGTTATTGGTGGTGCAATAGCTAAAAAGCTTTTAAAAGAGTATGGTATTGATGTAATAGCTCATGTTACTCAAATTGGAGATATTAAAGCTTCTAAATTTAATGTTGAAGATATTGATAAAAATGTTGTAAGATGTGGTGATATTAATGCTTCAAAAGAAATGGAAGAACTTATTATTTCTAAAAAGGCTGAAGGAGATTCAGTTGGAGGAATAGTAGAAATAATAGCTACTGGAGTTCCTGCAGGGTTAGGTGCTCCTGTTTTTGGAAAATTAGATGGTGATATTGCACAAGTTTTAATGAGTATTGGTGGAGTTAAAGGTGTTGAAATTGGCTCTGGTTTTGATGTAGCTAATAATTTAGGCTCTACAAATAATGATGATTTTTACATAGAAAATNNNNAAATAAAAACAAAAACTAATAATTCTGGAGGGATAATAGGTGGTATGAGTAATGGTATGCCTATTGTTAGTAGAATAGCTATTAAACCTACACCTTCTATTTCAAAAATCCAAAATACAGTTGATTTAAATGAAATGAAAGAAAAAGAAATTGAGATAAAAGGTCGTCATGATCCATGTATTGCTCCAAGAGTAACTGTAGTTGCTGAATCAAGTGTAGCTATTGTGTTAGCTGATCATATGATTCGTTTAGGAGTTATAAATCCTACAAACATTAAAAAATAAAATTATTTTTTATTATGTTTTAATATTTTAAGTTCATCAAATTCTTTATTCTTAATTGATTTTTTACGAACTGTTTCTCTTTCTTTTTTATATATTCTTGAGCGAGGACTTTTAAGAGATCTTCTTCTAGAAAATTGAGGTTTTTCAAAATTAATATCTAAAGATAAACCATCATAAGCAGCTAGTGTTTTAGTATTTGTTTTACTAGTGATTTTACGAGCTTCTACAATTGGATTACTATTTAGCATTTTTAAACCAAAATGAGTCATAATAGCTAATTTAGGTTTTACTTCATTAATTAGCTGTATAAAATTCGTAGAACACATATGTCCCCTAATAGTTCTATCTCCTGATCGTAATACACTAGCTATTAAAATATCAGCACCTTCATGATAATCTGAAAGTCCTTCAAAGTAAGATGTATCTGAGGTATAAGAAATTTTAATATCACCATTGTCTATTTGAAAACCTACTCCTGTAGGATCTCCGTGAATTGTTTTAGTGCCTTTTATTGTAAAATCATTAACAGTTTTAACATCATTAGGTTTAAGAAGAATATTTTCAGATTTACTTCTATGATAATCAGATATACAAGGCCCAAACTTTTTATATCCTTCAAAAACACTTCTACTTCCCATTATTACTCCTTGGTTTCGAGTCATTCCCTTTGTAATTGCTTCTATGAGAATTTCACCATCAGTATAATGGTCTGTGTGTGCATGAGATATGAAAACTCCTGATAGAGTTCTTGGATCTAGGCCAAATTGGTATGTTCTAACTAGGGCTCCTGGACCTGGGTCAATATGGTAATTTTTTCCATTTAATTTGTCAATTCTAAAACCACCGGTCATTCTACGTTGACTAATTGTAGAAAATCTTCCGCCCCCTGTTCCTAAAAATGTTATTTTCATCTATATCACTATGCTTTACATAATATTATATTACATTTAAGTGGAGATTTATTTTTCTTAAGACATAGATTCTGGTTTTCAATTACAACTTCATCTCCAATTTTAACATTATCATCTTCACTAATCATTATAACATTTTCATTTGGCCCTGCAAGTTCTTTCCAGTTTCCATCATAAGCTGATGTTTTGTTGTTTAGTTTAACTTCAAGAATATTACCATCAACTTTAATAACTTCTCCAATAGGGCCTTCATTTATAATCTTATTAGCTAGTTCAATCTCTCTAGATTTTTCAATTAAATCTTCCTGGAGTTTTTGTCTGAATTTATGTAGGAGTTTAACATCTTTATCAATTATCTTGTTTAAGTGTTCCTGTGCTTCTGTAGGTGTGTATTCTGGTTGTTTTAGTAAAACCTCACATTCATCCCCAACAGTTGGAGTTAATCTAGAAACTTCTTTTATAATTTGTTCAAATATATCTCCCATAAATTTTAGACTTAATGATGATTTCCATTTATCATTTAGAAGTCTTTCAGCTTCTGCTTTAGCGAATTTATTTCCAAATATTACAATAGCTTTATCACCTGAGTTTCTAGAGGTTATATCTGATCCTAATAGTTCTATGATTTGAAAACCATTGGTGGTTCCATAAATCCTTCTTCTTCTTGTTTCAAAAGCTCCTTTAGAACTTACTTCCCCTCTAACAACATCATCAACAGTAGCTATTTTACTTCCATCTTGAGAAATTTTAATGGTCATATCTAACTCTTGAGCTCTTTCAACTAGTTCCTCATCAGTGTTAATACCTCCTGAGTATAATTCTTCTTCTAGTAGAGCCAAATTATCTTTATTTCCAAAATATGCAATTTTACGAGTATCTGCAGCAATTACGCATCCTTTTTTTCCAACATATGTTATAATTAAACTAATAATAATCACCCGCATTATAATAAACACATTAAATTATTATTAATTTATGTTATTTTATATATTAAAAACTTTGGAAATATGATATTTAAAAAAAAGTTTAATTGCTTTTAGATTATTATATTCAATATTTTAATATAGTATTGAAAGTTTTAACATTTTTAAATCCTTTTAATTATGTTTTTACTATGAATTTATATATGATGTTATTAATAATAGAATACTTCTATATAATTGGAAATACAATTTCCGACAATAGTATTTTATATTAATAAAATCTAAATATTATATAATTGTTAATTATTTATCATTATAAATTAACGATTTTAAAAAATATGGAGACTATTTTATGAAAAATCTAAATAAAATATTTAAACCTGACTCTGTGGCTGTAATTGGGGCATCAGACACTCCAGGAAAAGTAGGTTACATTATTGTATCCAACATGATTTCTGGAGGATATGAAGGTAAAATATACCCAGTAAATCCTAAAGGCGGAGAAATTCAAGGATTAAAAGCCTATAAAAATATCAAAGACATCCCAGATAAGGTGGATTTAGTAATAATGTCCATTCCAGCAGTTTTCGTAAATGAATCTGTTAAAGATTGTGGGGAAGCAGGTGTAGAAAATATGGTTGTAATTACTGCTGGATTTAAAGAAATAGGAGAAGAAGGTGCGAAATTAGAAGCAGAATTAACAGCACTTGGAGAAAAATATGGAATTAACATAATAGGACCAAACAGTTTAGGTACTACAGATTCCCACACACCATTAAACTCCTCATTCGCACAAATGATGCCTCCTGCAGGTAATATTGCATTTATTTCTCAAAGTGGAGCAATGATGGTAGCTATTCTTGACTGGAGTTTAACCTCAGGAATAGGATTTAGTAAAGTAATAAGTTTAGGAAACAAAGCAGGAGTAACTGAAATTGAATTGATGGAATACTTAGCAGACGACCCTGAAACTGCAGTAGTTATCTGTTATTTAGAATCAATTACTGATGATCCAGACTTTGTAAATACATTAAGAGAAACTGCATCTAAAAAACCAATAATAGTTCTTAAATCCGGATCAAGTTCAGCAGGTGCAGCTGCAGCATCATCACACACCGGTGCACTAGCAGGTAGTGATATTGCATTTGACACTGCATTTAGACAATCAGGAATCATACGTGTAGAAACTATGGCAGATTTATTCGATTTAGGATTAGCATTTTCCAAAGCACCACTTCCAACAGGACCTAATGTAGCTATTATCACCAATGCAGGTGGTGGAGGAGTAGTTACTGTAGACGCAATGGAAAAAGCAGGATTAGAACTTGTTCAATTTGATGAAGAAACTAAAGACAAACTAAGAGAATGTATTCCAGATGAAGGTAGTGCAAATAACCCAATTGATGTTCTTGGAGATGCACCTGTAATTAGATATAAAGAATCATTAGATATTGTCTTAGAAGACCCTCAAGTAGACAGTTTAATTATTATGGTATGTCCTACAGCATCAGCAGATCCAAATGGTATAGCTGATGTTATTCTAGAAGCAGGTAAAAAATTCGAAAAACCAATTGTAGTTGTAAATATGGGAGGACCAACCTTTGAGAATGCTAATTCACTTCTTAGAGATAATAACATACCAACTTATGTTTTCCCAGAAACCGCTGTAAAAGCTCTTGAAGCAATGACTAGATATGCAAAACTTGAAAGTAAAGAATATAAAGACTGTGTATCAAATATAGGTGGAACTGACGCTGAAGCAGTAGCTAAAATATTTGAAAAAGTTAAAGCTGATGGAAGAGACACACTACTTGGAAGTGAAGCTTATGCAGTAGCTGAAGCATATGGAATTTCAGCAGCACCAATTAAACTTGCAACTTCAGCAGAATATGCAGGAGAACTTGCAGAAGAAATGGAATTCCCAGTTGTACTTAAAATTGCATCTGACAAAATACTTCACAAATCAGACATTGGTGGAGTAAAAGTTGGAATTGAAAATAAAGCTGAAGCAGAAGCAGCATATGATGAAATAATAGCTAATGCGAAAAAAGCACATCCTGATATTGTTCCAGATGGTGTAGAAGTTCAAAAAATGATGCCAACTGGTCAAGAAGTTCTTGTTGGTATGATTAAAGATAAACAATTTGGTCCAATGATTGCTTTCGGTATGGGAGGAATCTATGTTAACCTTATTGAAGATGTTGCATTTAACTTAGCTAAAGGTCTTACTTGTCAAGAAATCGATGAGCAAATTGAAAATACTAAAGTTGTAGAATTACTTAAAGGTTTCAGGGGCGAAGCTCCATGTGACATTGATGAAGTAAAAGAAGCTATTAAAAGAATAGCTAAATTAACTTTAGACTTCCCAGAAATTTCTGAATTGGATATTAACCCAATATTTGTTTATGAGGAAGGCTCAAGTGCTCTTGATGTAAAAATTAAACTTGACTAAATTTCTCAAAGTAATTTTTGAGAAATTCTCTTTTTATTTTTTTATTTATATGTAGGTATTACTAACTTATTTTAACATATTTATACAATACCATAACTTTAATTGAAATAACAATTGAAAATTTTATAATAAAATAAATTAAAATTAAAATACTAATAGCTATTTTTAATTATTTTATAGTGAAAAAGTATTGGAT
>JABUVA010000008.1:38757-41895 GCA_021442885.1 Methanobrevibacter sp.
TCACAAAATTCAAGAGCATTAGAAATAGCTTCATTAGAATTAATACCATTAACCTCATTTGCAATCCTAGTAGCTAGTCCATCACTAATAGAAGCAGAATTAGAAACAACAGATACAGAATCAGAATCACCAAAACTTATAGAATGACCAATTTTTCCTGAAGAAGTACAAATTCCTAAAGGAGTTTTTCTTGGTTTAATCTTAAAAGCAATCCTATTTTCTAAAACCTTATTGTTAGAATAAATACCACAAATTACAGTTGATTTATTTAAAATAGCTATATCTCCACCATTTTCAACTATAGAATGTTTAGATTCCATATTAATCAAATGATTCAAACAAATTTCAGAAATAGAACCTGCAATACAGGCCATAGGGCCAACATCACAAAGTTTAGAAGAATTAACCATTAACTTAATAATATACGGCAAATTCTCGTCTTTAAAATCCAAACTATCTAATGATAAAAGAAAATCTTCGTTTAAATTAATAAAATTATTAAGAGAATTGTGAATATTATAAATAACTCTCTTTAAACCATTATTCTTAATATCTGTAGTTAATCTAATATGAGTTTGGTTAAAATCAATTCGTTCATTAAACATTAAATATATTATTAAAAACATACTTAATAGATTTATGGATAGTACAGATGCAATTTATAATGGTTTAAAACAGGCAGGAATAGACTTTATTGTAAGTGTTCCTTGTATAAATTTAAAAAAGTTATTAAAAATAATAGATGAAGATGAAGAAATAACACATGTTCCTGTAACTCGAGAAGAAGAAGGAATTGGAATATGTGCTGGTGCATATATGGGATTTAATAAACCAGCTATTTTAATGCAAAATTCAGGTCTTGGAAATTCTATAAATGCTTTAAAATCATTAACAGAATTATATGAATTTCCATTAGTAATGATAATGAGCCATAGAGGAACTGAAGGAGAACCAATATGTGGACAAGTCCCAATGGGCCAGTCAACACCAGATATCTTAAAAGCAATGAATTTTAAATACGAAACACCAAAAACACCTGAAGAAGCTTTAGAAAGTGTAAAAAACTCCTGGAACCTTACAAATAACAGTAAAAAACCAGTAGCTATTTTATTAGATGTTAAATATTGGTGATTAAATGATTAGAAAAGATGCAATTGAAAATATAATTGAAAATATTGAAGATGAATTAATTATATGTAACATTGGGGTTCCTTCTAAAGAATTACATGCTATTAAAGACCGTCCAGAAAACTTCTATATGATTGGATCAATGGGTCTTGCATCATCAATAGGACTTGGTCTAGCTCTAACAAAACCAGATAAAAAAATAATAGTGATAGATGGTGACGGATCTGTTTTAATGAATTTAGGAAGTTTAGTTACAGTATTTGCACAGAATCCTACAAATTTAACATGGATTGTTATAGATAATGGTGTTTACGGCTCTACTGGAAATCAAGAGACATATGCACAAAAAATCGACTTGTTAGAAATAGCTAAATCTATAGGTTTTGATGCTCACAACTGGGAAGATATTGATTTAAAAGAAATAATTAACAATAAAAAATGTAGTTTTATTAAATTCAATGTGGAGTCTGGTAATAGTGATGCTCCAAATATTGATTTAACACCTATAGAAATAAAAAAAAGATTTATGGATGAATTAAAAAAGAATTAAGATTCAGCTTCATTTAATTCTTTAATTTTTTCATCAAAATCTGTTAATTTTTTAGCAAGACCTGAGAAATATGGAATGTAAACTTTTGAAAAAGTCAATCTTTCAGGATTTTGATTAGACTCAATTAACTGCATTTTAACCTTATCTATTTTTCTCTCGACTTCATCATACATTAAATCCCCTGGAAACTCACCAATAAACACACCATCTGCTCCATTAGCTAAAGCATACTTAATATGTCTTGGTCTTACCCTATTTACTGAAATAACTTTAATTATATGAATAGATTCTGGATATTTAATACGATTAACTCCAATATTATCAGCAGCAGTATAACCAATATTATCTAAAAATACTAGAATCATAGGCTCCCCTTCTTCTTTTTTAGATAACACACCATTAATTGTTGCCATAATCTTTTCATCAATGTTTCCATTTAATTTTATAGCAACAGATTTACATACTGTTAAGCATTTCCCACAACCAGTACAACTCATTGGATCTATTTCAACCATATCCTCATTAATAGCTATTGATTTATATTTACAACTATTAACACAATCTCCACAGAGATTACATTTTTCATGGTTAATTTCAGCTATAAATGGTTCTATTTCAACACCAGCATAATTATATTCCGCTACTTTTGATGCTGCTGCAGTTGCTTGCATAATAGACTCAGTAATATCTTTAGGGTCCTGTGCAGTTCCACAGACAAAAGTTCCTTGTAAATCTGTTGTTACTGGTTTTATTTTTGGATGGGATTCTTTTATAAAATAATCTTCAGTTATACCAACATTTAAAATATTAGCTATTTCTTTAGTTCCATCAGATGGCTCCATAGCTGTTGATAAAACTACCATATCTGCTTCAATTTCTTCAAATTTATTGTTAAGAGTGTTTTCTACACGTACTATATAATTATCTCCTTTTTTAACAACTTCCCCAGGTCTTCCACGAATAAATCTAACACCACTAGCTTGTGAATGTTTATAGTACTTTTCATACATTCCATGTGTCCTAATATCAGTATAACAAATAACAACATCAGTATCAGGATATTTATGCTTTATAATATTAGCATTTTTTAAAGCAACCATACAACAAACTTTAGAACAATATTTATGACCATCTGGTTTTTCATCTCTAGAACCAACACATTGTACCATAACAACTCTCTTAGGAACCTCACCATTTTGTTTTAATAATTTTCCTTTTGTTGGGCCATTGACACCAGTTATACGACCTAATTCTGATTGTGTTATTACATCACCATATCTTTCATAACCATATTCAGGCCTTTTATTTGGATCAAATAGTTTATGACCTGTAGCTAAAATAATTGACCCAACACTTAAAGGGATTTTCTCATTTTTGCCTTTAAATTTAATAGCCCTCATAGGACAAACCTTAACACAATTTCCACATTGAGAACAATTATCCATATCAATAACATATGC
>JABUVA010000008.1:43541-48667 GCA_021442885.1 Methanobrevibacter sp.
CCTGTACAACAAGTTTGTTCTGGAGATATTTCATACTCTATTCCTAATTTATCAAAAACAAACTTTGTTGATGATTCAATTCCTGGATATTCAACACTTACAAGACAGCTTTTAAATAAAAGAATATTCTTATCAGGTATTTCTTTCATGATTACAACCTATTCTACTTTCTAACTTTATCAATTCTCTCTTTAAAACCACAATTTTTTAAAATTAAAGAAACTTCATCAATTACTTCTTTAGATGGAGTTAATGAATCCAAATTTAATTCTTCACGGATATTATTGAGATTTTGTCTAAATTCCCACCATCCATCAACGTCTTCTTTAATTTCTGGATAAAATTTTGAGGGTATTGCTCCAATAGCTGAATTATAATAGCTATCAGCAAATCCTAAATAATCTTGAATCTTATCATCTGCTAATCCTTTATCAATAGCAATTTGTTTTATAATCTGATTTACCTCACAAACACTATTTCCTACAGGACAAGTACTATGACAAGTATAACAGTAAAAACAGTTCCAGATACTATCATCATCAATAATAGATTCATCTCCTTGAAGAACTCTTTCCATAATATCACGAGGATTGTAATTAGAATGTTTAGCTGATGGACATGTAGATGTGCACATTCCACATTGAACACATTTTAAAACACCTTCATCTTTAGAAGATTTTATATCCTCTATAATTAATTCTGCAAGATTAAGCGGTTTGTCAGTAATTTTTTGAATAGTCATATTATCTTATAATTTAAATTCATTGTTTTTAATCATTTTTTTAAGTTTTAATGATAATTTATTAGCTCTTAACAAGTCTGATTGTCTGCAAACAATTGGAATATCATATTGTTTATCATTAATTTTTAAATTAACAGAACCAGTATTCATTTTTATTGCTTTGTTTCTACAGTAATGAACACATAATCCACAACCAAAACATCTGTATAAATCGATTCTCTTATCTTTAAGTGCATTTGTTGGACAGATATCTTCAACAGTACAATTATTACATTTATCACATTTAGTTCTGTTAAGTTTAGGTCTTAAATCATAATCTCCCCATGCATCTTCATAAGTCATCTCTGTAATAGGCACACGACCTTTAATATCTGAAACAGTTAAAGGTATATCCTTGTTTTGAATTAAAATATTATTATAAATATCTTCATTTAAAACTGGAATTGGAATAGCTACAGTATCATAAACTTCTCCACCTTCAGCTGTTTTAAATCCACCAATGTATTGTGAGTCCATTTCTTTTAAATCACCAGTAAGCATTAAATTTGGTTTTTCAGGAGCACTTCTAGTCCCATTTCCAATTACTAATCCCTCAGCACCATTTAAAAGTATTTTACATCCAAATTTAATTATGTTCTGATTCATATCATTTTGTAAAGGATTAACTGAACCACAACCTGAGAAAGTTAATCCTGAAAAAGGACCTTCTAAAGGAATTGCAGAAAATATTGAAGATACTGGATTAGTTGAAGGGTTTGTAAATGCAGTGTAATTCATAAAAGCCATTCTTGAACCAATAATCTGTGCTTTTGAAATATCACTAATATTAGTTGTAGATTCTACAATATCTCCATCAATAGTTTCAACTTTAACATCAATATCTTTACCTTCAAGAATATCTTTAAATAAAAATCCTCCACCATAATTTGGATTATTAATTGATTTACTTGTACCATTTAATATTAAATCTACTGAGCCTAACCATTCATTTGGACAAGGACCAACATTACCAGGAACATCGTTTAAATAGATGTTTTTAGCTCTCATAAAAGATCCTTGTTCAGCTGCAATGATATTAAAAATAGCTGCAGTCCCACTCATAACTCCACAAGTACCAGTGGTAATTACATCAACTTCATCAAAGCTAGGAGCATCATCGTCTTCTATAAGCTTTTTAAATTCCTCAGCAGTGTAAATATTACAATCTCCACTAGCTATTTTTTTATTAATATCTTCAATAGTTCTTTTTTGCAAGATTACCACCGTTAAATCCTATTCAATTTTATTAAAAGTATCTCCTCTTAAACCTCTTCTAAGAGTTTCAAGAGAAGTGATTTCATCAGAAGAAATATTTCCAAGATTCACATCTTTTCCAAAGTTTAAAATAAAGAATACTTGTTGGTCTTTGTTAGGAGCCTCCCATAAAATCTTATTGACATCTACATGATTACAAATAAAATTAACATCATCTGATTTAACATTTCCAGATTTATCAAAAATCCCAATGTTTTTACCACCTTCTCTAGCTTCTACAATAATGTAAGAAGAACCAGCATCTAATTCATTATTCATTTGATTAATCCTTTGTTCTAAAGAAATCTTTTTATCTAAATCAGGGTTTTTCTTACCAACTTCTGATAAAACAATGAAACCTTCATCCTTTGCCAGTTTTATGCAATTAATTTTATCATCATGATTCATCATACAAGACCCATCAGATATTTCAACTGCAGGAAAACCTAATTCATGAGCTTCTTTAAAAAATTCATCTAATTTACCATTTGCATATGCAAGTTCAAAAAGAGTTCCACCAGTATATGGAATTATATTATGAGACTTATACATTGCGATTTTATCTTTAATTAAATCATAGTTATGAACAACAGTAGTTCCCCAACCAAATTTTACAAAATCAACATATTCACCAGCAATTTCCATTAAACTACTAGCTGTTTCAAGGCCCAATCCTTTATCAAGAACCATAGTAATCCCTTTAGTTCTAGGCTTGTTTTCACGATTTATTAATAAGAAATTAAATGCATTCAATATATCACAACATTATTAAAAATTTATTATAAGTTTGTATTAATTTATTATAAATATGTTTCTAACACCATTATTTATGGGCAAAGTAAAAGATTATTGCATCATCAGTGATTTCATCTAAACGTGCAAATCCAACTCGTTCAAATTGAACCATATCACCAACTTTCAACTCTTTAATATCTACCTCACCAAGTCCTTTTTTAACAGACCCATCAGGCATTACAATTTTAACAGGAACATTTTCTTTAACTGGAACCCATTGGATTATTTTTGCTTTTTGACTTCTTGCATCTTCAAAAGAAGTTGAATTATAGCTAATATTATCTCCTGAAATATCTGCATTAACTGCATCCATTAATCTTACAATTCCATCATTTATATCTTCTTTTGCAAGATATGCAGTTCCATCGAATAATAATTTCCTATTTCCTCTATCAGTGTGGTCTGCATGTAAAGGTCTTTCTATTGTTACTTCCCCATCATCATATCCATCAACAGTTATTTCCACTGGATTTTCTACAAAGAAATAACGATTAGCTATTGGTTCTATATAATTACGATTTAGACCATGTATTTTCTTCCAACTAATAGCTGAATCTGAACTTTTAACACCTATTTCTGTTATTAGGCTGTATATGGTTCTTGGGTCAATTCCTCTTCTTGCAAGGGCTTTTAAAGTTCCTAGTCTTGGATCGTCCCATCCACTATATTCTCCTTTTTCAATACCTTCCATTGCTTTTGATGTGCTTAGTGCAATGTCTTCCATTTTTAATCTTCCATAATGAATAAATTCAGGCATTTCCCATCCCATATGTTCATATAAGTATTTTTGTTTTTCAGTGTTTGCTAAATGGTCTTTACCTCTTAAAACATGTGTTAAACCTAATAAATGATCATCTACAGCTACTGAGAAATTCATCATTGGATATATACTATATTTATCACCTAAACGTGGATGTGATTCTTTAACTATTCTCATAGCTACCCAGTCACGAATAGCTGGATTTTTATGTTCTATATCAGTTTTTACTCTTAAAACAGCTTCTCCAACATCCATTTCTGGGAATTTTTCCCAAAGTTCTAGGTTTTCTTCAACAGAATTATCTCGACATGGACATGGTTTACAGTTATCTTTAAGTTCTTTAAAAGTAGCTCCATCACATGTACACATATAGGCAGCTCCTTTTTCTATTAATTGTTTAGCATAATCATAATATGTTTCAAATCTATCACTTTGATATATTATTTCATCTGCTTTAATTCCTAGCCATTCTAAATCTTCTGGAATCATTTCATATGCTGGTTCATATACTCTTTTAGGATCTGTATCTTCTATTCTTAGAATTAATTTCCCATCATGTCTTTTAACATATTCTGCATTTGGAACTGCTGCACGAGCATGACCAACATGTAATGGTCCACTTGGGTTTGGTGCAAAACGCATTACAATATTTTCATGTGTTCCTGGAAGTTCTTGAAGTCCTACTTCTTTTTTAGTTTTCTTTTCTTTAACTTCAACATCATATTTTTCCAATTCACTAGCTAATTCATCAGCAGTTAGATTGTTTACTTGAGCTACAATTTTACCTGCAATAGAACTTACTTCTTTTGCTCTACTTCTAAGTTCTGCTTCCTGGCTCATTATTGAACCTATTACTGCTCCAGGGTTTGCACTTCCTTTATGTTTAGCTGCATTTAATAAAGCATGTTTATAGACAATTTCTTCTAAATCATTCATAAAATATCATCACTATTAAAGTATTTTAATAAAAAAAATCAGTAATTTGATATGACTATATATATTATTTAAAATCATATAAATAATTATTTTTATTTAGGGATTTAATGAGGGATTTATAATGGATAAAGTACATCTTGGAAAAACTAATTTAGAAGTAAATAAAATTGGATTTGGAGCTCTTCCAATTCAAAGACGAAATATTGATGATTCTGTTGAAATACTTAGAAAAGCCTATGATAATGGTATTGATTTTTATGATACTGCAAGAGCTTATAGTGATAGTGAAGAAAAAATAGGCCTTGCATTATCTGATGTACGAGAAAATATTTATATTGCATCAAAAACTATGGCTGATAATGTTGAGGATTTCTGGAATGAACTTGAAACTAGTCTTAAATATCTTAAAACAGATTATCTTGATTTATACCAATTTCACAATCCTAAAACAGTCCCTAAACTTGGAGATGAAACTGGACTATATGAAGCAATGCTTGAAGCTAAAGACAATGGTCAGATAAACCATATAGGAATTACTTTCCATAAATACAGTTTAGCTAAACAAGCTATTGAATCTGGTCTTTATGAAACATTACAATA
>JABUVA010000009.1:0-11687 GCA_021442885.1 Methanobrevibacter sp.
ATCTTGATTTAATAAATCTTTTTAAAAAACACCAATCAAAAGTTAATGTTAAATTTAAAAATAGAGAACCTTTAAAAAAAATATGAGAGTTAATCTCTCATTTTTCTAAAAGATGTTTTTGGAGCCCTACATAATGGGCATTTGAAAGAGTCTTTTAAATCTTCAAAAGCTGCGCCTTTTTTATAACCAGGAGCACCTACTCTTGGGTCATAAACATAGCCACATTTTCTACATCTCCATCTTTCCATAATATCACCAAAAATAAAATAAAATAAAATAAAAAAATTATTAAAATAAAAAATTATTGTTCAATGAATTGTGCTTTTGGAATACCACATAATGGACATACCCAGTCATCAGGTAAGTCTTCAAATGCAGTACCTGCTTCAATACCGCTTGCAGCATCTCCATTAGCAGGATCATAAACATATCCACATACAGAACATACATATTTTGCCATTATTTCACCTCTTTTATGGTATTTTTATAAATATAAACTTAATATTACTTTATGGTATTTCTTTAAACATATCTTTAGAAGCACTACACATTGGGCACTTGTAAGAGTCTGGGAGATCTTCAAATTTAATACCTGGTTCAATACCCTCATCAGGTTCTCCTTTTTCACTATCATATACATATCCACAAAGTATACATTTCCATCTACTCATTTTAATTCACCTATATTTAATCTATTATAACAATATAAATAAATACCTATATATAGTTTAGCTATATTCAAACAAAATTTATATTAAAATTTATTTTTAATTAATAAAGTTAAAACATATTTGGAACTTTAAGATGATTAGGTAAAGGTTTAATTTTAGCAGGAGTACCAATGGCTAAATAAAAAGGAGGTACACTATGAGTTACAATAGCACCTGCAGCTACAATAGCTCCTTCACAAATCTCAATATCAGATAAAAAAGTAGTGTTTCCACCAATTGAAGCTCCTCTTCTTATTTTTGGACCTTGTAAGTCATAGTTTACACGAACAGGATACTTATCATTTGTAAAACATGCGCAAGGACCTATAAATACATTATCTTCAATTATGGAATTTGTAGGAATATATACATTAGATTGGATACTTACATTATCTCCAATAACAACATCCCCTTCAATTACAGTGTTTGTTCCAATTAACACATCATCTCCAATGTTAGTATTTTCTCTAATAACTACATTATGGCCTGTTTTAAAATTATCACCAATAACCACATCATTATAAATAATAGAATTAGAACGGATTACAAAATTATTACCTATAACTGGTGGTTTTGATCCTTGTTTGTAATTAACACCAAACTTGATATTTTCAGAGGGATGAAATGCAGGAACTCTATAATTATTATTCCTAACTTCTCTATTTTCATCAACTTTTCCTAAAAATTTCACCATAAAAAACACACCTATTATATTATTAGAACCATAACCTAATGTATAATAATATGAAAATAATATTGTATAAACTTTACTACTTATTGTTGAATATGGTGAAAAAATTGTATTCTAAAAAATATATTTTAAATGAAATAAACTTAATTAGAGACCAGATAGGCCATGAAAAAGCAAAAATAAATATTAAAGATATTTTTTTTGATGATGATGAACTTTGGATTATAACTGAAGACCGTCCAGATAAATCAGCAATTATTGGAAAAGGAGGATGGGTTGTTGGAAAGTTACGTGAAAAAACAAAAATTAATAAAATCCATGTAGAAAGTTATGGTGATTATCTCTTAAAAAAATATAAATTAGAACTCTCAGAAAAAACACTTAATGAATTTGGAATGAATATAAAGGGAATTAATGAGCTTAAAAAAATAATTATTCAAAAACTTGAAAAACTATATCAATTTGACATTCACAGATATATGATGAGTCAAGATATTATTGAAAGTGATAGTCATGATGCAGTTGTTGCAACTTCCGGTGGCGTAGATAGTAGTTTTTCACTAATACTTGCAAAAAAATTAGGGTTTAATCCAATATCTGTAACAGTTGATCCAGGAACAATTATCCTACCAAATCAATTTAGAATAAATATTGAAAATATAACAAAACAACTAAATGTAGAACATCACTATATTGAAATTGACTCTAGTGACATAATAAAAGAAGCACTAAATGGTAAAATCCACCCCTGTGGAAGATGTTCCAAAAATATAGAAAAAACAATAAATGAATATGCTCAAGAAAACAACATTCCAATTGTAATTTATGGAGATATGTTATCAACAGGAACACAATGTCTTACAAAACAAACAGAAAGCATAACAAGACTAAATCTTCCAGCCAGTTTAGCTATGGGAAAACAAGAAATAAAAAAAATAATAAATTTATATGATTTAAAAGAATTTGAAGGGTTTGGATGCCCCTTACTTTATCAAACACATAAAAAATATCCTCATTTTAAAAAATATTCAATACAAAGAATATTAAGAGAAACACGCTCATCTGCATTAGAAGCAGGAGAAGCATTAGACTTAATATGGAGTTTTTATAAAACTTGATATCTATATCAAATAAACAAAAGCTTAAATAATATAAGAAAATATAAATAAGAAAAAAGGTGATAGGCTATGTTATTTAAAATGTGTCCTAAATGTGGCTCAAATAATGTGAAATGGATTATTCCTCAAAACTGGTCAACATGGAAATGTTATAGATGTGGTTATATCGGACCAATTATTGAAGGAAACAAAGAAATGTCAGAAGAAATAGAAGAAAACTATATAGAAGAACTTAAAAAAGAAAAAAAAGAGGAAAAGGACTAAATTCCTTTTTTCTCATACTCTTTATTTAAAAAATCATTAATATTGCTCATTGCAACTTTAACCATATCTGGAGAAGGACCACCAGGTACAGTTCTCATTTTAATATTATCTAAAGGATTAAGAGCTTTTTGAACTAAAACATCATCTAGATTAAGTTCATCAAACCCTAATTCAATAGCTATATTATCAATATAATTAGAAGTAATATTCTCCTCTGATAAATCATTAGCTATTGCATCATTAACAATTCTACCAACAATCTGATGAGCAGTTCTAAATGGAATTCCTTTTTCACGAACCATAATATCTGCAAGATCAGTAGCTGTTGCAAAGTTTTTACCAGCTAACTCTAAACATCTCTCTTTATTAAACTCAACAGATAAAAGCATTTTAGTTACAATACTTAAAGTAGATTCTCCAACTTCAACAGCATTCCATAAATGAGGAGTAATTTCTTGTAAATCTTTATTATAAGTATATGGAATAGCTTTTAAAATACTTAAAATAGTAACTAATTCACCAGTTATAACAGTTGATTTGGCACGTGCAAGTTCAGCAATATCAGGATTTTTCTTTTGAGGCATAATAGAAGATGTAGATGAATATTCATCAGCGATTTCAACAATGCCAAATTCATTAGTACTCCATAAAATAAGTTCTTCACAAATTTTAGATAAAGTAGTACATAAACAAGACAAATCAAACACTGTTTCAACTATAAAATCTCTTGCTGATACACCATCCATAGAATTCTCAAGATAACCATCAAAACCAAGTAATTTAGTTGTTAAATCTCTGTTAATAGGAAAACTAGTAGTAGTCATAGCTGCAGAACCTAATGGATTTAAGTTAACTCTTTTATAAGTGTCTTCAAAACGTTCATAATCTCTTTTTAGAGATTGGACATATGCCATTAAATGATGAGCAACTGTAATAGGTTGTGCATGTTGAAGATGAGTATAACCAATAAAAACAGTTTCTAAATGTTTTTTTGCAAATTCAACAATACCTTCAATGAAATTTAATATACCAATTTGGATATCTATTATTTTTTCACGTAAAACAAGTCTAATATCAGTAGCTACTTGATCATTTCTTGATTTAGCAGTATGCATAAATCCAGCTTCAGGACCTACAACTTCAGTCACATAATTTTCAATAGCCATGTGTATATCTTCAACAGAAGGATCAAAAACTAATACATCAATTCCTTCTTCCTTAAGTTTATCTAAAGCTTCTAAAATTTTATCAGCAGTATTTTCATCAATGATTTTTTCATGTTTAAGCATTGAAGTATGAGCAAAATTAGTTTTAATATCTGCTTCAAAAATAATTTTATCAAATTCTAAAGATGAGTTATATTCAGCAGCTTCATCAGTCATGCCTTTTTTAAGTCTACCATCCCTTATAGCCACAAAAACCACCTTTTAAAAAAAGTAAATATAAAAAAAGATTAATTTAATCTTTTTTCATTTCAGTATAACCACATTTACCACAAGCGTACCTATCACCATGGTCAGCCATAAATACACCATTAGAACAACGTGGACAAATAGGATTTTTTCTTTCTAATTTATCTCCATCTACTTTGTAAAGACTAGATACTTTCATTTTAAAATCTCCTTATTTATTCTTCACTTTCTTCATCTTCAGCTGGTTCTGCTGATGGTTCAGTGTTTTTAGCAATAATAAACTCTCTTTCGATGTATTTTAAATCTCCAGGAGTTGCATAAATTTTTGCATATCCTAATGCTTTAGGTTCACCATAATGAGGTTGAACATTATCAACAATTACTAAATCTTTTTTGGTGTTTAATAAAGCAACTAATTTAGATTTAATATCTAAAACTTTAGGAGTAGATTCCCCATCATATTCAACATAAAATTTAATTTCTTTTCTGTTAAAAACTTTATTTTCTTTTTCTTCAATAATATTAATTTCCATATTTAAACCTCTATTCTTTTATAAAACCGTTTAAAAGCTCTTCAGCTTTTATTTTTAAATCATTAACATTTAAAACAACTAATCCCTCATTTGGTTGTCCATATAAAACAACAGTAGAATCAGGAGCTATTAAAATACAAGGAAGAACTGCAAGATCTTCTTCCCCATCTACAATTATTAACTGATTATCACCATTTTCAGCTAATTCTATAGACTGTTCTATGGTTTCCCATAGATTTTCAGTAATAGTTCCTGGCGGATTTTTTGCTCTTAAAATATTCTTGATTATTAAACTATCATGAGTATGACTTTTTCTTTGAATTAAATTATCAATAATTCCAACATTTGGAAGAATATCATTATCAATAAGATTTTTGAAGGTTTCATCACCAACAGAAATTAAAAATTCAGCAGAATTTATCCTATCAATAGCCTCTTCAAATTTAGGATATAATTCGCCTAAAGGCTTTTTAAGCTCTAATATAACCTCTTTATTTAATTCTGGGTCTAAACGATACAAAATAAAACCTCAACTATCTTACAATTAAACAGTATTCACCTGGAAGCTCAATGTTTAATTCCTTAGCTAAATCAGAAGCTTCAGGATCTGTTATGATTAAAAGTCCACTCCAATTATCAGAAGTTGGAACATTACAAATCTCACAAGTATCTGCATTAGTTAATCTTTTACATTGTGTACAAGCTTTCATTTTTTACCCTTCTTACTTTTTTCTTTAGCTTGTTCAATCCAATCAAATTTACCTAAACCATTTTGTCTCATAGTAAGACCAATTTTAGTATTTTTAGTTGAATTATCTTTAAGACTGATAGCTACAATTCTAGATCTAACTAAATCTCCTTCACCAAGAGTTTTATTAGATTCACTAGCGCTAAGAGTTCCTCCTCTAGGGTCATAATTAATGAAGTCATCAGTAACTTGAGATACATGAACTAAACCATCCATAGGTCCAATTCTTACAAAAGCACCGAATTCAGCTATTTCAAGAACTTCACCATCAATTATTTCTTGTTGTTCTGGTTTAAAGAAAACTGCATTGAACACAACGTCATGGTATGAAGCCCCATCACCCATTATGAGTTTACCTTCCCCAATTTCATCAATATCATTAACACAAATAAGCAAACCTAATTTTTTATCTAAACGACCACTATAAGTGTTGTTTAAAGTTTGGAGAGCTACTTCTTCAAGAGGATCTTCAAATCTGTAAGGTGGAATTCTTACAGTATCCTCAATTTTTGTCATGTAATACAAAATAATCCCTCTTAATCGTATTTATTTTTATTATATACATCTAAAGATTTAACATATTATATTTAAGATTTTTATACACATTAAAAAGTGTTCAAATCTCTAAAAGATATAAATGAACACTAATTTATAATTTTAATATGTTTATTATACTAATTTACCATCAATACTTATATATTTTTTTTGTCTTAAGTAAACCACAGATATACCTTTTTCTTTTGCACGTTTTTTTAATTCACCATCATTAGTAGCTAGTACATCAGATATTCTTAATAAAGCATCATCAACGCTTTCATTTTCATTTAAAGAAATATCCTTTATTTCAATTGATGGATTATTAGTTAATTTAAGAGCCATACTGGCATTTGACCTAATTTTTCCTTTATTATTGTGTTTAAGTCCATATAACTCATCAATAATAAAGCTAGGAGCTATTAATTTATAAGAAGGTAATTTTTTCTCTAGTTCCTCAATAATATCAACATTAAATTGAAATGGAACCATGAAAAAATTGGTATCAATTATAACTTCTTTAGAATCCATAAAATCCTCTTATTATTATACAATAATACCATACCCAATTAATCTCCAACGAGCTCCAACTCTACGACTCAAAGCTACCCTATCACCTTTGCTTGCACAAACTGGCAATTTTAAGTTAACACTAGTAATGTTATTTTTAGTAGAAGTTACAACACCAATAGTTGTAGTAGTACCACAATTAATCATTAAAGGTTCTTTTAGTTTAATAGGAGCTACATCACGTTCTTCTTTAGTACCAACAACTCTATCAAGTAAATGAGCTTCCATATCAAAACTATTCAATACATCAGGTAATGTATCTTCTTCACCTGCAACTGAACCAGATAATGAATCTGCTTTTGTTAATGAAGGATCTAATTTAGTTGCAACACCTATAAGTCCACCAGGACCTACTTCATCAACATGTTGACCATTTGCTTCAAGACCAATGATTTCAGATTTTAAGTTAATCCATTTGCCATTATGACTAATTCCTGGCCTTACCTCAATAGTGTCACCAACTTTTAAAGTACCTTGTACTAAAGTTCCACCAATAACTCCACCTTTAAGTTTATCAGCTTTAGAACCTGGTTTATTAATATCAAATGATCTAGCAACATGCATTAAAGCATTATCATCTTTATTTCTCTCAGGAGCCTCAATTAAATCAATCATAGCATTGATTAAAATATCCATATTAGCACCTTGTTGAGCAGATACAGGGATGATAGGAGCTTCTTCTGCACAAGTACCTTTTACAAAATCTTTAATTTCATTATAACTCTCAATAGCTCTTTCTTTTGAAACAATATCAATTTTATTTTGAACTACTATAACGTCCTTAACTCCAATAACATCAAGTGCCATTAGATGTTCCTTGGTCTGTGGTTGTGGACATTCCTCATTGGCAGCGATAACTAAAACTGCTCCATCCATTATAGCAGCACCAGACAACATAGTTGCCATAAGAGTTTCGTGTCCTGGAGCATCTACAAAAGATACTTTTTTAACTAATTCAGTTTCAGTTCCACAGTTTTCACAAACATCAGAGGTAGTATAACATTCAGGTTCATCACATTTAGGACATTTTCTAAATTCAATATCTGCATAACCTAAACGAATTGAAATACCTCTTTTTGTTTCTTCACTGTGAGTATCAGTCCAAATTCCAGATAATGCTTTAGTAAGAGTAGTCTTACCATGATCCACGTGACCTACTAAACCTATGTTAACATCTGACTGTACATTCACAGATTACCACCTTTTTAAATTTTTTAATTCAACATTAAAATAAATGAGAAAAAATAGTGAAATCTATTCTTCCTCTTCATCAGAACCAAGAATATCAGAAATTGGTTTACGTCCTGCTGAAGTAACGACAGTATTAACTTGTACAATATCATCAGCAATAGTGTTTCCTCTTACTGTTTTTCTTCTTTTTATACCAGCTTGTTTAGGTTTATAACCAACACCACTGCTTAATAAACTTCTAATTCTTCTAGTACCTGGCACATCTTTTTTCATAGTGAAACCATTTTTATCAGAACCGCCAGTAATTTTTAAAGTGTATCCATCTAATCCAACAACACTGCCATCAAATTCATCACCAATGACTAAACCGTTGATTTCTGCGCCATCTTCAATTTCAATTTGATGACTTTCTTCTTTATCAGATACAACAACTTTGCGCACCATGCTTTTTCCTCCTATACTTTTTTAATAAAATTTTATTATTCGAAAAGTCCAAATGCTCCCCAATCAGAATCATTTTTTCTTTTAATTTCTAAAAATTCATATAATGTTTCATATTCATCTTCAGTTAATTTATCTTTAAATTCCCTTTCAATGTACTTATAATGATTTTCAGGAATGTCAATATATAACTCATCACCTTCTTCAAAGTGTTTTCCAACAATAGCATCTTTAACCGCCATAGCTACCCTTTGACCTCTAGTAATATCAGCTAAAGTTTCACCTTTATCCTCCATACTAGCAATAGTACCAACAATATCACCATTTTTATTAATTAATTTATGACCTTGTTTTACAGTACCACTCATTACTTCTATGCCCATAATAGCAGGTTTACTTTGACGGAACACTAATTTTGGAAGTGACATTATTTTAGCAGGTTTAATAATAGAGTTATAGAATGATTGTTTCTTGTTTTCTTCTTTTTCTTTAATCCAAGCTTCATATTCTTCAATAATCTGGTAAATAACATCACCAGAGAATAATTTAATATCAGAGTTCTTTAAATCTTCTTCAGAACTAGGGTGAACACCTACATTAAATGCAATAATAGCTCCATAAGCCTCATTTTCATTATAAGCTATAGAAGAATTAATAACATCTCTACGATTAATATCCCCAATATCTGCAGATCTAATAGGAATATCAATTTCTTTTAGCAATTTCACTATAGCTTCAAGAGATCCTATAGTATCAGCTTTAACAAGAATTCCATCATCATCAGTGTCAATTGTAATGTCCTCAATTTCTTTTAAAATTTCATCTTTAACATCGCTCTCATCATTTAAAACTCTAAGAGGAGAGCCAGAAGCAACATTATCTAAATTAGGAGCTGCAATTTTAATACCTGCAGCAGCTACAATTTCATCAACCTTCTTAAATTTCCTTTTAGAATCTCTCATTTCTTCAAGAGGCAATGGTCTTAAAATAGATCTAATTTTAGTTACTAAAACATCATTATTAGATGACATTAAAGCTATTTCATCATTTGTTTTAAGAATACCATCATAAATAATAGCATCAACAGTCATACCAAGGCCTGTTTCTTCTTTAACTTCTAAAACAGTTCCTTTTCCAGGAGAATTTTCTTGAATTTCAAGTTGTTGAGTTAAATACTCTTGAGCAAGCCCTAAAAGCATTGCAAGAACTTCAATAATTCCTTCACCTGTTTTTGCACTAATAGGAATAATAGAAATTTGAGAAGCAAAATTAGAAATTCTATCAAAACGTTCTGATTGGAATCCTTCCTTATGGAGTATTCCAACAATTTCATATAGTTTATTATCTAAATCTTGTTTAACACTTTGAGCTTGTTGTTCAAAGGATTCTTTGAATGATGCACCTTCATGTGCTTCCCATCCAAAAAGCCTATCAATTTTATTTGCTACAACAATAAAGGGTGTTTTATATAATTTAAGAATGTTTAATGCTTCATAAGTTTGTGGTTTAAATCCATCATTAATATCCACTATTAAAATAGCTAAATCAGCAAGTGATCCACCACGTTTTCTTAAACTAGTAAACGCAGCATGCCCTGGAGTATCAATGAAAAATAAACCTGGGATTAAATCTTTAATAGATAATTTTGAAATAAAATTACCACAGATATCTTCAATAGTATCATTAGGTATTTCTGTAGCTCCAATATGTTGAGTAATACCTCCTGCTTCTTTATCAGCGATAGTACTACCCCTTATATAATCTAGCAATGTAGTTTTACCATGATCTACATGCCCTAAAACTGATACAATTGGTGACCTTATTTTCATATTATCCTTAATAATAAAATTTTAAATTAAATAATTTATTCATAAATCCAAATATTATCAACTATTGAGTAATCACAAATTTCATCTTCATTAAAGAAAAGATTAATTTCTCTTTCAGCAGATTCTGGAGAATCTGAAGCATGAATAATATTTCTTCCAGTATCCATAGCAAAATCTCCTCTAATAGTACCGAGATCTGCTTCTAAAGGATTTGTTGCTCCAACCATTTTTCTAATTGTTGAAATAGCATCTTCACCTTTAATAACCATAGCTAATGATGGTGATGAAGTAATATAAGTTACTAAATCTTCAAAGAATGGTTTTTCAGCATGTTCTCCATAATGAGTTTTCGCTAAATCCTCATCTATTTGCATTAATTTAACAGCAATGACTTGAAGACCCTTTTCTTCAAAACGAGATAATATTTTACCCATAAGACGTCTTGAAACTGCGTCTGGTTTCATCATTACAAAACTTTTTTGAATCATTGTTTAACCCATTTAACTTTTCTTGGAACTCTTCCGAGTTTAATCATATTTTTTTCGCATTTGCTGCTACAAAAGAAATAAATAGAACCATCTTTTTTAACAAACATTTTTCCAGTTCCATCTTCAATTTCTTTACCGCAGAATGAACAAGTTCTCATGTTCTTACACCTTCTTATAAGGATTAAGGAGTTTTAATTTCCTTAGCTTCTCTAATTGTATCAAGTAACATTAAAATGTCGCCTTCTCTTACAGGACCCATAATGTTTCTTGTTAAAATTCTTCCCTTATCTCTTCCATCGAGGATTCTGCATTTAACTTGCATTACCTCTCCAGTCATTCCAGTTCTTTTTAAAACTTCAATGACCTCTGCGGGAGTACCTTCTTCCATTTTTAATCACCTTTTGATTAGACAAATGTCTCTAGACATCTAATCTTTAAGTTCAGCGACTTTTTCTACAATCTCTTCAACAGCTCCTGCAGCTTCACCTGCATCAACAATACATGCAGAAGCAGTTCCAACAGTTAAACCTGCAGCTCCACCAACTTGTTCTTTGGTAGGTAAGTAAATGTAAGGAATTTCTTTTTCTTCAGCAAGAACAGGAATATGTGCAACGATTTCTTCAGGTTGTACATCTTCTGCAATAACTACAAGTTCTGCATCTCCTCTTTCAATAAGTTTAGTTACTTCGTTAGTTCCTTTTGCTACTTTACCACTATTGGTTGCAGTTTCTAAAGCTTCTTCAGCTTGGTTAGCTAATTCTTCAGGTGTCTCAAATTTTACATAAATTGCTGCCATAATATATACCTCCTTTTTCATCTGGCATTGCCATCCATCGGCAGATATTATAATCCATTTTGAATCATAATATTCGTAATTCAATATATTTTAAATATTAAATTACTTAATTATTCAATTTCAAAAGTTTGAATAATATACTAATTCTTGAATATAATCATATATCACTAAATATAATCTCATTTTAAAAAATAAGGAGATTAAACTTTCAATACAAATACTTCTGAATTTTTATATATTTTTCAGCAAAGCTAAAAATAAAAATTTAGTAATTAATGAAATAATTCTAGAGAACTAGACAATAATAAATTTAACATTAATAGTTTATAAATGTTACTGAAAAAATCGTGATTAAAAAAAAA
>JABUVA010000009.1:11692-17428 GCA_021442885.1 Methanobrevibacter sp.
AATGGATTTAAAAGTAAAACAGATGTTTTACTAAAATCAAAACATTGAAAAATTGATTAAGCTTTAGCAGCTAATTTAATATCTTCAGCTTTAACAGTTTTACGGCCAGCGTGGCGTGCAAAACCTACAGCTTTTTTAGAAACTTCGTTTCCATAGTCTTCGAGTGCTTCAGCTAATGCGACTTTAGCATCTTCACTTACTCTAATTGCACCAGCATTTTTTAATACTCTTCCGACAGGAGCGATAGGTAATTCCATAATTAACACCTCATTAAAATTTAATTTGATAGTAATAATTAACATTTCATTATATATAAAGATATTGGTTTAATATTCCTAGATTTTAAAAAACAAAAATGAAAATAATCATTATAAAGTAGACTCTAAAAATAAATAATCAAGAAAAAATCTAATAAATTTAATAAGAATAATTAAAAAAATAAGAAAAAAATAAGAAAAAAATTATTATTTATTCAATAATAATTTCTTTAATTCATCTATATTTGCACCTACTTCTATAGGTTTAGTACATGCATCAATAGCTGTATTAGGATCTTTTAATAGATGACCAGTTACTACACATGCTATTTTTTCACCTTTATCTATTACTCCTTCTTCCCTTAGTTTTCTTAAACCTGCAATTGATGCTGCAGAAGCAGGTTCTACACCAATTCCCTCTGTTCTTGCTAAATATTTTTGTGCATCAAGTATTTCTTCATCAGTTACAGTTTCAGAATATCCATCAGAATCATAAATAGCATTAAGAGCTTTAGTATAGCTTACTGGAGCTCCTATACGAATAGCTGTTGCTACTGTTTCAGGATTTTCAACAGGAGTAATATCTTTTGATTTGTTTCTAAATGCATTTGTTATAGGGCATGCTCCTTCTGCTTGAATACCTGTCATCATTGGTTTAGAATCAACAAAACCTAGATTATAGAATTCTGTTACTCCTTTCCAAATAGCTGATATATTTCCTGCATTTCCAACTGGTAAAATAATCCTATCTGGAGATTCCCAGCCTAATCCTTGAAGTATTTCATAACCTATTGTTTTTTGACCTTCTAATCTATATGGATTAATAGAATTTAATAAATATAAGCATTTATCTAATGCTAAAGCAGTCATAGCTTCTAATGCTTCATCAAAGTTCCCATCAATAGAAACAACTTCTGCACCATGGAACATTGCTTGAGCTAATTTTCCTAAAGCCACTTTTCCAGCAGGTAAAAATACAATACAACGAAGACCTGCACGAGCAGCATAAGCTGATAGGGATGCGGAAGTATTTCCTGTAGAAGCACAACCTACTGTATCTACTCCTAATTCTAAAGCTTTAGTAGTACCTACAGTCATACCACGATCTTTAAAACTTCCTGTTGGGTTTGATCCTTCTACTTTAACATATAATTCTACTCCAAGCTCTTCTCCAATCTTATCACATTTACAAAATGGTGTTCCACCTTCATCAAGAGAGACAATATAATCACTGTTTACAGGCATTAATTCTTTATATTTCCATAATGTATCTCTTCTACATTCAAATATGCTTTTATCAATATCAACATCTAAACTTGCAATTTCTAATACAGAACCACATTTTGAACAGGTATAGATTATTTCATCGTCGTCGTATTCTTCTCCACAAACAACACATCTTATCATAAAAATCACTTAAACTAATTTTAATATTCAAGAATATAAAAAAATTTACTTAAAACAAATATTAATAAATTTATTTGTCTTTTTACTTCTTATTACAATAATAATTATATTTTTAATACATATAAAATTAATGAAAAGATGAGTTATAATCCAAATAATTTTATAAAAAATAATGCTAAATTTTTAGTAATGTAAACTTCAATAAATCCTGCAATAGCCATTAAAATAACTGAAATAGCTAGAAATATTAAAGCTTGCTTTAAATATTTGCTATTGTTATTTAAGCTATTAAAAAATCTAGTAGAATAACTGTTATCTAAAATTAATACATCTTCAGGAGGATTTGAATTTTTTAGTGAAAAAACCATATAACAGTATTTAAATAGAAGAATTCCTGATACATTAGCTATAATAATTGATGGTAATTCAAATATTCCATGAGGAAGTATTAAAAGTATTATTTTTGGTAAATTTCCATAATTTGCTATAAAATATCCTAAAAAGAACCCATTATATAATAGGATAACAATAGAAAAACAGAATATTACTCCAAATATAAATAATTTGAAAACAATGAAAATGTTATTTAGAAAGATTGTTAGAAATGAAAATTTAATTGCACCACTACTAACATCTTCTGAAAGTTTATTAACAACTGGTTTGAAAAAACTTTGTAGATAGGGATGTAGAAAGTATCCTAATAATAATGATGCTATAAACAATAATGCTGAGAATAAAAGGAAGTATTTATTTTCAATAAATGTTTCCTTTATATCTTCTTTGATATTCATTTAAATCAGATTTTTAGCAATTTCACGAGCTTCTGTTTGTTTATCTGAAATATTCTCAAACATTTCTTCCATTAACTCACTTGCATGTGCTTTACAATCCCCACAACGTAGAGTTCCATTTAAGCATTGCTCCCTTATTTCTTCAAGTTTTTTATCATCATCTAATAAGTGGTATACAAACATTTCATAAACAACACACTTATCAACTTCTCCTCCAAGTTCTTGTTGTTCTTTTAAACTTTCCCTACCTCCAGTTTTTGCAGTTTTAACTTTTTTAGATGCTGTTTTTGGATCTTCATTAAGATAAATTGCAGTTGATGGTTTACTACTTGACATTTTATCTCCACTTAATCCTGTAAGAAAACGATGGTAGGTAGATGAAGGAGTTATAAATCCTAATTCTTCTGAGAGTTTTTGTGCAATATCTCTTGTTAATCTGATATGAGGATCTTGATCAATTCCTACTGGAACAACAACATTTTTTGGACCACCATATTCTTCAATTTGTGGAATTAAAATGTCAGCTACTTGCATAAGAGGTGCTTGAACATGAGCCATATTTTTAGATGGTGTAAATCCATATATAGCTTTAAGTTGGTTAAAATTAGTTTTTCTTGATGCCTGAAAACTAAGTTTTTGTAATTCTTTATTTTCAGATTGTAAATATATGTTAACATTGTCTTTTTCTAAATCTAATCCTAAAGCAATGTAATTGGTTAAATATTCATTAATTGTTATTTCTCTTGCTTTTTCAAAACTGATTCCTCTTGCAGCATATGCTTCCATATCAGCTATTGGAAGAGATAACATTGCATTTTTATCTTGATACCATTTAAGTTGATCAACAACCATTTTATGACCAATATGCATTTGTCCACTTGGCATCATACCTGTGACAACTGCAAATTCTTCATTATTATTAATTTTCTTATTAATTATATCAAAATCTCTATGTCCGAAAATTACTCCTCTTTTCATTAGTCTTCCTGGATTTTTAATATCATTAATCATGTCTGAAATTTTTTGTATTCCAAACTGATTAACTAACTTATCATAATCAACACTTGATGATGCCCATGGATCAATCAAATAACTCACCTTACTCTTAATCAATTACTCAAATAAAAAATTTAATAAATAAAACATTATAGTTTACTAAAATCTTACTAAAATATTAATCATACTTTTAATATTATGGCCTTGTCCATTCAACATTGTAGTAGGTTATATCAAAATCTTCATCAACAATAGCTAACAACAATTTTTTATTAACACCATGTGAAATACGAACATAACTTGCAAAATCTAATGCATTAATATTATAATTTTCAAAAATGACTTTAACTAGATAATCTGAATGGCCTTGACCTGGACTTCTTCCTTTATCATATAACCTAAATTCAGACCCATATTTAAAACCAGTTTTAATTACATATCCCCTATCTTTTAAGTCACGATAGACAATATATTTACTATACAACCCTTTATTTTTAAGTAAGTCAATAAAAAAGTTAACATCAACCGGCTTATCATTTTCAAAAATATTTAATCTATTTTTCTCTAATAAATAACAAGCTTCAATTAAAGAAAGTTGTAGAGTATCTGCCTCAATTTTACCGAATAAACTTTTTTCATGTAAAGCTATTGGTCTTTTACTACCTTCTTCAATTTTAATAGATATAATCTCTTCAGACAAGTCACCACGCATTAAAACACCGCAAAAAGTATTAAATTAATATTAATAAAAATTATGTTTAAATCAATATATAAATATTGTTTAAGATTAAATTCCAACAAAAATATTATTTAAAAATGAATCGTCAACAGAAATAGGTTTTCCATCTACATTTATTAAAATATCATTATCATTTTTAACAAAATCAATAATTGTGCCTATTTTAATACCTTGACTTTCTATTTTTTCAATTAAATCTGGATTTCCACGAATAAAATAAACAATCCCCTGAATATTAGAATTAATTTCAGATAATGATAAAAGATTATTCTTTCTAATACTAACATTATCAAAGTCTTTTTCATTAATACATTGTTGGCAATTTTCAAAATCGCAGTTACATGAAGGAATTATTTTATTATCAGGACATAAATCTGGTTGCTTTAACATAATGCACAATGCCCTTTCAGCTTCATCAGATAATGTATGTTCCATATCACAAGCTTGTTCATGTACATTTTCTTCTTTAATTTTAAGAAAATCTGATAAAAACTTTTCAAGAATCCTATGTTTTCTTGTGATTTTTTGAGCTATTTTCATCCCATCATCAGTTAATGTAGCTCCTTTGTAAGGAACATATTTAATATACTCTAATTTTTCTAATTTTTTAAGCATTTGTGTAACACTACCCGGCGCTATACCTAATTCATTAGATAGTTTAGTTGTTGAAACTTGTTCTTTATTACAACCATTACGATAAAGAACTTCTAAATATTCTTCAATATTTTCACTGATATTATCTTTTGCCATAGTATCACCAAATTACTATTATAATATTAAATTTTAATACTATAAATATTTAAGCATACCTAAACTTTAGAAATATAGTGAATTTTAAAGAATTTTAAAAAAAAAATAGAAAAAAAAGAAAAAATAAATTTTCTTAATATGGTAAAATATCGTAAGTTCCTCTATCGACGTAAGATTTTGTATCCCAATTGTTAATAACACCAAAAGAGTTTCTAGTACTTGTAGGATCTGCGTTAATCCAACTACCATCAACTAAGAACTGAGTCCATACATGACCATAAGAACCTGATGAGAATTTACAATAACCTGTATCAAATCTAACAGTTAAACCTACGGATCTAGCCATAGCTACTAATAATTGTGATTGATCACAACAATTACCAGCACCTGAAGCTAAAGTTCCTTCAGCTCCTTTTTGAGTGTTATAATAGAATTCATAAGATATATAATCCCTTACATAATTAAATAAAGCAGTTGCTTTATCCCTAGTAGAAGTTAAATTCACTATTAATGATTTAGCTAACTCAGAAATTGTTTTTGAAGAACCACCAGCATAATTAATAGCTACATATGCAGGTAATGCCCCATTATTTTTATAATAAGCTACAACTCTTGAAAATGCATCAACTAACTCCTGATAAATAATATTACCTATAGGAGAAGATGCAAAGTTAGGAGCTTGACCATTATTAACAATAAAATTAGCTACTCTATTAGCAACATCTAAATATTGAGATTTATCTAATTGTGAAGATAAAGGATTTCCAGAAGGATTAGATGGATTCTTAGCATCAAT
>JABUVA010000009.1:20276-28974 GCA_021442885.1 Methanobrevibacter sp.
TAGCAGAACCATTTTCATCAGTGGTCCTGTAATAAAATACACCATTAATATTAAAGTAAACTTCAGCTCCAACTAAAGGATTACCATGATCATCTAAAAAGGTTGCATAATACTGGGTTCCATTTTTATAATATTTAACTATATCCTTTCCAATAATATTGGATAAAACTTTAACAGAACCATTAGCATTACTTTTATCATATACCTCTGTGCCCTCATAATTAACCTGAATTAAATAATTACCTGGTAGTAAATTAATAGCCATTGAAGCAGAACCATTTTCATTGGTAGTTCTATTATAATTAACACCATTTATGGTAAAAACCAATTTCTGGTCAGGGAGGGGGTTATTTTGTTCATCAAATAAAAATGCTTCAAATCTAGTACCATTTTTAAAATACATCTCAATATTTGAAACATTAATATATGTAGATTCTAAACTTTTGTTTGATTTCTCTTTAACAATCTGATTATCCTCTTTTTCAGATTGCACTACATTATCAATATCAACGTTGTTAACTGAATAAGCATTTGAATCATTTGATACACTATCTAAATCAGACACCATTGAAAATTCATTAGTCTGATTTATAGCAACATCATTTGCACTAATAGTAGATATGGAACATAAAATGATTCCAATTACAAGTGCAATAAAAATAAACTTTCTTTTCAAAATAGTTTACCTCCTTATTTTTTTAAACAACAATGAATATTTCTAATATATTCATACACTATTAATTTTTTTAATTGTTTATATATAAATATATTTATTTGTAAAACTACATAATAGGTATTTATATCAGGAAATAGACCATGAAATTTAATTAAAAGAAATAAATATTATGTAAATCCTAGAATATTGTAAAATGATATTACAAAAAGTATCAAAAAATAAATTAGGAGTAAAATAATTATGTTTTAATAAACTCTATAATTTGGGATTGGATAAGCTAAAAAGATAATATTAGTTTGTATTAAAAAAAAAATAAGAAAAATAGTAAAAATTAAAACAAATATAAGAAAATTTAAAGAAATAAAATATAAAAAAGACCGATTAGATAAAATAAAACTAAAAAAATTAAAAAAATGTAAAAAATTAATTTTACATCATTGGAGGCATTCCGCCCATACCACCCATACCGCCCATTCCAGGAGCTGGAGGCATAGGAGGCATACCACTATCATCATTTCCAGATTCATCAGGACCTGTTGAATCTAATCCATTTTTAGCCGCAATCATATCATCAATACGTAATATCATCTCAGCAGCCTCAACAGATGATTGAAGAGCTTGTATTTTAACTTTTAAAGGTTCTAAAACTCCTTCTTCTTCCATATCAACAATTTTTCCAGAGAATACATTAATTCCCATTTTTGGTGAATCCTCATGAGATGCTTTTAAATCAGCAATAATATTAATAGCATCCAAACCTGCATTTTCAATTAAAGTTCTTGGTATAACTTCAATAGCTTCTGCAAATTTTAAAATAGCTAATTGCTCTCTACCACTTACAGAATCACCATAATCCCTTAATTGTTTTACAAGTTCTATTTCAGTAGCTCCACCGCCAATAAGTACTTTACCATCTTCAATAGTAGCTGCAACAACACCTAACGCATCATCTAATGCTCTTTTAATTTGTTCAGTTACATAACGAGTACTTCCTCTAAGAATAATTGAAGTAGCTTTAGGATTTTTACAATCTTCAATAAATGTTAATTCATGATCAAAAATCTTTTTAACGTAAATATGACCTGCAGAACCTAATGCTTCAGGAGTTAAATCTTCAATGTCTGTTAAAATTTTAGCACCAGTAGCCTTGTTAAGTCTTTGAATATCAGATTTTTTAACACGTTTATAAGCTATAATTCCTGCTTTCTTTAAGAAATGTTCTGCCATTTCATCTATTCCTTTTTGACAGAATAAAACATTAGCTCCAGATTCAATAACTTTATCAACCAAATCTTTAACCATTTCTTCTTCATTAGCTAAAAATGCTTCATATTGTGCTGGATCAGTTACATCAATAGTAGCATTAGTAGTGATTTCTTTTAACTGAATAGGATATTTAATTAATGCTACTTTTGCATCTTTAATATCTCTAGGCATATTTTTAGAAACAGGAGTTTTATCCATTATTATTCCTTCAGCTAAGAAAGAATCTTCAACTGAACCTCCTGAGATTCTTTGAATATTAATACTTTCTTTATCTATTTTTCCATCATCTTCAATTCTTAATGCCGCATCAACAACTAAATTAGCTAATTGTTCTTTTGCAAAATCTGAACCTTTACCAGTCATTGCAGTCATAGCTACTTTATTTAATGTTTTTTCATCTTTAGCATTAATAGAGATATTTCTTAAAATTTCAATAGCTTTTGCTGAAGCATTTCTAAATCCTCTAACAACAACAGAAGTAGCTATTCCATCATCTAATAAATTTTGAGCTTTTGATAATAATTCTCCTGCAATAACAATAACAGAAGTAGTTCCATCTCCAACAATATCCTCTTGTTTTTTAGCTATTTCTACAAGCATTCTTGCTGCTGGTTGTGAAATATCCATATCTCTTAAAATAGTTGCACCATCATTAGTTACAGTTACATCCCCCATGGAATCAACTAACATTTTGTCCATTCCTTTTGGTCCAAGGGTTGTTCTTACAATACCTTCTAAAATTTTAGCGGCAGTAATATTCATTCTCAAAGCATCTCTTCCAGAGTATCTTTCAGTACTTTCAGGTAAAATGAATATAGGTTGGTTTGCCATTATAATCACCTTATATAAATTAAATTAGTTTAACATTATTAAATGAGTTTGAGGTTATATAAAAAAGTTACGGGTTATAAAGATTATATAGTAATTACTATATATCTTGAAAAAAATTCTATTAAAGTTTGTTTTATAAATTATTTGAAAATAGAATAAAAAAATAGGAACTCATAAAAAATTATGAGTTTAAAATAAATAATTCTAATCTTTAATATCTTTTGCTAATTGAACACCCATCTCATAGCAATGTTCTAAAATATCCTCAGTTGGAATGTAAGTAGTATCATATTGATCTAGAACTTCAAAACCTGCTGTTTCTAAATCAGCTGCGAGTTTTCTATTAGCTCCGCCACCCCAACCTTTAGAACCAAAGCAAATAGCTTTTTTAGTGTAAGTAGTTGCTTTAAAGTTAAGAGCAGTTAAGTAATAAATAATATCTCCAAGACTTGGATATGGATTATTCATCATTGTTGGAGAACCAAAGCAAACAGCTTTAGAATCTAAAATATCACATACAACATCTGACCTATCATCTTCATGAATAAAGTACATTTTAACTTCAATTCCTTCAGACATAAGACCTTCAGCCATAGCTTGAGCCATTTGAGGAGTTGAGTGATGCATTGTATCATAGACAAATGTTACTTTATCTTTACATATACCATTAGACCATTCATTATATTTTTCAATAATTTTTCCAGGTTCAGTTAAAATTTGACCATGTGATGGTGCAATCATTTCAACTTGCTCAAGTAAACCTAAATTCTCCAATTCTTTAAGTTTATTATTATATAACATTGAAGAAGGAGTTATTAAGTTTGCATAGAATTTTTGAGCATAATCCATTAAAATAACTTCAGGAATTTCATAATCATATCTTTCACTAACACAAATATGTTGACCAAATGCATCATTAGAACATAAAATTTTATCTTCCATAATCATTGTAAACATACTGTCTGGCCAGTGAAGCATTGGAGCTTCTACAAAAGCTAAAGTTTTTCCACCTAATTCAACTTGGTCACCAGTTTTAACAGTGATGAAATCAAAGTCTTTTAATGAAGGTAAATGACTTTTTAAACCTGCTACTGCCATATTAGAACAGTAAACTTCTACATCTGGGAATTTGTTAACAAATTCAGCAAGGGTTCCTGAGTGATCATTTTCAATATGATTTTGTATTATAATATCAATATTAAATTCTCTACCTTCTTGTTCAAAAGCATCTTTTACTCTTCCCCATAACTGTGCTCCTTTACCTGGATAAACATTATCAATTAAAGCTACCTTATCTTCACCAAATACTAAATAACAATTGTAAGTAGTTCCATCTAACTTATATCCATGATAATCTCTTAAATCCCAGTCTAAAACACCGACCCAGTATACACCATCTGTAATTTTTAATGCATCAGCTTTCATAATAATACACCAATTAATTTGTCTATAATAAAACTATTATTTTAATAATTTAAATAGTTAATTTAAAAATGAAAAAAAAAGTTAAAAAAAAAGAAAAAATATGTAAGTTTACATCTTACAAACACATTTGTCACTGTATGTATAATAGAATCTGTATTGTTCATTTACAACAGTGATATATTGGAAACATCCACCAATAATATTAGCTATTTTTTGTAAATCATCAATAGGTATTTTTTCACTGTTATTAATACTTACTTTAAAAATAACTTCGTCACCTATTATTTCATAATCTAATATTTCGGTTTTGTTTTTATATTCATGTTCTTTTAAAATATCTTTTACTTGTTTTTCAATATCTTCATTAAATTTTACCATATTTTCATACTCCTTAAAATTAAGTATAGTAAATAATAATAAATCCTACTATATAAATGTGTTGGTTGATTTTTTCTTTACAATAATAATTTATAATATTAAAAATATAGTTAAAGATAGGTGATACTATGTGTTCAACTGGAGGCCCAATGGCAGATATAGATATTGGAAAATTAAAAACAAAAAAATATAGATGTTTATCATGTGGAAATAAATTTAAAAGCATTGGTAAAAAAGTAGTTTGCCCTTCTTGTCAAAGTGATAATGTAGAGGCAGATGAATAAAAAATAAATAGAGGGATTTTATTGAAAATAGATTTAAATGATGATGAAATTCTCTTTTTAGAATCAAATACAGGTATTGTTGGTGTTATTAAAGTAGCTAAAGAAAATAAAATGCAATTTATAGCTACTCAAGATGATGAGATAGTACAATTTCTTGAAAAAGATGATATTATTGCTGTTTCTTCTCTTAAAGGAAATAAAAGATCAATAAAATCATTAGCTTATTTAACAAGAGAAGAAGATTCACCATTAGTAATCCTTAATAAAAACCATCCCTCTACTAAACATCTAACAACAGTTGTATCTGTTGGAGATGTAGTAAACCTTAATTGTAATATAACACCTGGAACTCATCCCGAACAAACTGTTTTATGTACTACAGATGAGTTAAATGGTTTAGAAATTAAAAAAACGAAAAATGGTGTTGAATTAAATAAAGATATTAAATATTCAATTGAAAAGTTTTGATTATATTATTTCATTAATTTTCAACTTTTAAGGGAATTTATATTAGTAATTTTTAATTAATAATAAGATTTTGGATTATATATTTTATTTAATAAAAAAAGAAGTTCTTATTTTACCAAAATTGATTATAATTGTTATAAATACCTTTTATTCAACTATTAAAAGAAGGTTAATAAGTATTAATGGTGTGTCTTGTTATTCTAATTTAAAACAAATGATGATTGTTTTAATTTTACTACAAGATGTATTACTTACAAAAATAGCTACTTTGAAACTAAAGTTAATATGAAATCCCTTTTAAACTTAATAAAATCAAAAAAAAAGTATAAATGATAAAAAATTAATCATCATAATATTTAAAAAATTCTAAAGATTCTGGAGTTTCATTAAATTCTTTAATAAATAAAATCAAATCACCAATAAATTCTTTTTTTCTTTCATGAATATCTTCTATATCAGAATAATCTTTTTTAATTGTTAAATCCATTACCATATCATCTGTTTCAAGGGTAAGTTCTGGGTAGAGTAATTCATCAAAGTCTCCATCGAACAAATTAACCCCTTCCTAATTCTTGATGAGCCCTTGCAAGATGTCCTGCAGATAATGCTGCAAGTAAAGATAATTCTCCTGCAAGAACAGTACTAGCTACAATTTCAGCAAGTTCTAAAGCTTTTCCAGATCCTGCAACACCTAGAATATTTAAACCTTCATTAGCTGTTTCTATTGAAGTTCCACCACCAACAGTAGCTATTGGTAAATCAGGTAGGTTAACAGAAAAGTACAAATCTCCATTACGATTTTCAGCTGATGTAATTCCTAGAGATCCTTCTGCAACATGTGCTGCATCCTGACCTGTTGCTAGAAATATAGCTGCAACCATATTTGCATAATGAGCATTAAATGCCATACTACCTGCTGAAGCAGAGCCTATTAAATTTTTAATTGTATTTACTTCTACAATCCCTTGAGCAGTTGTTTTAAGTTTTTTATTAACAATTTCTTCTGGAATTAAGATGTCTGCAACTACACTTTTTCCTCTTCCTTCAACAATGTTTATTGCAGCAGGTTTTTTATCAACACAAACATTTCCACTTAAAGCTAAATGAGTTGCACTTGTTTGATTAGTCATTTCCTCTAGTATTTTTTCAGTAGCTATAGTTACCATGTTCATTCCCATACTGTCCCCTGTTGAGTATACAAAACGAGGATAAACATAATTACCAACAATAATAATCGGATCTATTTTAATTAATTTTCCATGTGAAGTAGTTGATTCAGCTATCTCTTTTAATTTTGCAAAATTATCTTCAAACCATTGTTTGATTTTAATTGCATCAGTAACATTTTCAGTTTTAATAGCTGGAGCTCTTGTCATAATATCAGATATTACTCTGGCGTTTACTCCACCTGATGCTGTAATAGTAGAGGCTCCCCTATTTACTGATGCTACAAGTGCTCCTTCAGAGGTTGCTAAGGGAACCATTACTTCTCGGTTGCAAAATTCTCCATTAATTTTTAAAGGACCTACTACTCCCATAGGTATTTGTATGACTCCAATAGGATTTTCAATATTTCTTTTAGAAGCTTTTTCAATATCTAAAGTATAGCTACCGATATTATCTAAACTAGTATTACTATATTTTTCAATGAATTTTCGTCTAATATCTGTAGCTTCTTTTACTGAGAAATATTTTTCTATTTCATACAATCTCATTTCATTGTTTAAAAGTTTTTCAATAGCCTCTTCTGGAGTCATATTTTCACATTATAATGATTTTTTAATTAAAGTACTGATTTCAGATGGCATAGAAGCTACTTCTACACCTGCTTCTGATAAAGCATTAATTTTACTTTTAGCTGTTCCTGAATCACCTTGGATAATAGCACCTGCATGTCCCATTCTTTTTCCTGGAGGTGCTGTAATTCCTGCAATATAAGAAACAACTGGTTTTGATATATTTTCTTTTATAAATTTAGCTGCTTTTTCTTCAGCGTTTCCACCAATTTCACCTATTAAAACAATAGCTTCAGTTTCATCATCTTTTTCAAATCTTTTAAGAATATCTATATAATTTGTTCCTGTAACTGGGTCTCCACCAATACCTATACATGTACTTTGACCAATACCTGCACGGGTGAGTTGACTAGCTACTTCATATGTTAAAGTTCCACTTCTAGAAATAACTCCTACATTACCTTTATCAAATATGTGTGTTGGCATAATTCCTAATTTTCCTATATTCGGTGAAATAATTCCAGGTGTATTAGGTCCTATAACTGTAGTTCCCATTTTTTCTGCATAATTCATAATTTCCATTGAATCATGGACAGGTATGTGTTCTGAAATTATAACAACTAAATCTAAATGTTTTATTGATTCAAATGCTGCATCTTTTGCAAATTTTGCAGGTACAAAAATTATTGAAGAGTTAACATTTACTTCTTCTTTTACTTCTTCAACTGAATTGAAAATAGGTACTCCTTCAAAAGTTTGTCCTCCTTTACCTGGAGTTACACCTGCAACAATATTTGTATTATAATCTAACATTTGTTTTGTGTGAAATGAACCTTGTTTACCAGTTATTCCTTGAACTAAACATTTTGTATCTTTATCTAATAGTATCATTTAAAAATCCTCCTTATTTTAAAATTCTAGTTTTATTTTGAAATGGAATAGCTAAATCAATAATATTTCCATTCATAAAAGCTGTAGCTGAAAAAATTACACTTCCAGGTATTACATCACATGGACTTCCTCTTTCAACAAGGTAAGTATTTTTATTTCCAAGTACTGCTCCAATCATAGCACCTGCAACAACACCTACTGCCTCAATATCATCTATTGTTGCAACAACAACTGGATCATCAGTTTCTGAAGAAACAAAACCAACACCAGGTATTTTTTTAGAGTGGTTTACAATTAAATCAGAAACATCATAAACATAATCCATACCTATAGCTGCTTTAATTGCAGAGTTAGCTACATCAGCAACAAAAGGTTCGCCACCATAAGTATCAAAACCTAAAATAATAGCATCATAATATTGATCTTTACGAATATCTGCTTCTGCATAAGATACTCCTTCACCGGCATCTTTAGGACTTTGAGAAATTCCATTTAAATCTCCTAAATCTTCAGCATTTGTTTTTAATATATTTACAATACCATCATTAATTGTTTCAAGTAAATCATCTTCAAAAATAGCAGATATCACAACATCATCACCTGTAACATTTGTTAATCTAGCAGAATGTGCTCCTAATTCCTCTAATTTAAAAATATCTGCTTCAATATTTTTTACTAAAGAATTACTGCAAGACACATCATTATTTGAAATATTGGCACCAATAGATGTAAGTTTCAAAATA
>JABUVA010000009.1:29910-36485 GCA_021442885.1 Methanobrevibacter sp.
TCCGCTTCTTCTTTTTCATAATAATCTACATTAATTAAATTGAAATATAAAAATTATAAAATATAATTTTATATTTATATTGACATTTTATTATATAATAATTTTTGTACAAAATTAAAATTTATGATAATTAAATTAATAAACAATCACCAATATAATAATAATAAGGTTGAAAAATGTATTCCCAAACTAAAATCGCAATTCCCATATTTCAAAAAAATACAGATGATGTAATAACAATATCTAAAGACTGTATAAAAAAAGGTGCTGATATTTTAGAATTTAGAGTGGATGGTCTTAAAAATCCAAATTTAGAGGATATTAGAAAAGCAATTAATGAGATTAACTTCCCAATGATTATTACAAATAGAATTGATTCTGAAGGTGGCTCTTTTAAAGGTAGTGAAAAAGAAAGAATAGATATTTTAAAAGGATGTGCAGATTTAGTTGAATATGTTGATATTGAATTACAAACTGATGATAAATACATTGAAGAGCTTAAAAATTATAACGCTGATTTAATTGTATCTTATCATGATTTTGAAAAAACCCCTGAACTTGATGAGATTTATTATATTGTTGAGAAAGAAAAAGAGCTTGGAGACATTGCAAAAGTTGCTTTTATGCCTAAGAATCTAGAAGATACTATGAAAATATTAGCTATTCTTTCTCATTATAAAGATACAATAGCTATTTCTATGAGTGAATTAGGAAGTTATACTCGTGTAATGGCTTCTAAATTTAATTCACCAATAACATTTGCAGCTGGAACAGATGTAACAGCTCCAGGACAGATTGACATTGAAACAATGAAAGCATTAATGAACATGGATTTGCCAATTGAACAATAATGGTGGAATATGAAAAAACTTTCTAAAGCTTTTATTTTAATTATAATTATAATATTTTTATTAGCAATAGCTAGTGTAGTGTTATTTGATGGATTAGAACCTACATCAGATATTTATATTGAAAATAATACAGTAACTTGTAGCATATTTCCTTTTTGTGAAAATCAGGGAGAGATAGAAAATAAGATATGTGATTATGTTTTATCTGAACTTAATAATCCTAATTCTAATATTAGTACAATAAAATTGGGTGTTGAGAAAATAGCTTCAGAATATGGAGTTAATAATCTAAAAGTTAATATTAATTCTGAAATTGGTAAAAATAAAATCCCTATAACATATACAGTTGATGGAGAATCAATGGTTCCAACATTACAAAATGGTCAAACTGTTTTAGTTGAAAAAACAAAAAATATTTCTGTTAATGATATTGTTGTTGCTAAAAGTCCTAAGTATGGAGTTATAATAAAAAGAGTAGACCAAATTAATGGTAATCAAGTTCATTTAATTAGTGATAATAAAAACATTAACTATGAAGAAGTTAATGGAACAATTTATGAAACAAAAGGAATTACAACATGGGTAGATGTATCTAACATCTACGGAGTTGCAATATCTTATTAGAAATAAAAGAAGGTGTTAAATTGCTTGAACTCCTTCTTCACCAGTCCTTATTCTAATTACATTATCTATTGGATAGATAAAGATTTTTCCATCACCAAGGTTACTTGTTTTTGCACCTTTAATAATTGCATCAACGATTTTATCTACATCATCATCTTTTACAATGATTTCAATACGAGTTTTTGGTATTAAATCAATACAATAACTTGATCCTCTATAAGTCTCTTTAGTACCTTGTTGATTTCCTCTTCCTTTTACTTCAGATATATTCATACCCTCACAGCCAATAGCTGTAAGGGAATTTTTTACATCTATAAATTTTTCTTGTCGAATAATTGCCACTATACTTTTCATTGAAAACCCTCCTAGTTAAAGTTATAAGCTGATTCTTCATGAAGATTAGTATCTAAACCAATAATTTCTTCATTTTCTTTAACTCTAATACCATCTAATAATTTATCTAATACTTTAGCTATTATATAACTTATTACAAATGCATATATTATTGTTACTAATACACTTATAATTTGTATTCCTAATTGTGCTGGGTTTCCATATAACAATCCTGCAGCACCGTTAATAGTTGGTACTGCAAATATTCCGGTAGCTATAGCACCCCATATTCCAGACATTCCATGTATTCCGAATACATCTAAAGCATCGTCGTAGCCAAGTTTTGGTTTTAAATAGTATATTGCAAAGTATGATACAAATGGAGCAACCATACCAATGATTAATGCACCAGGGATATCTACAAATCCTGCTGCTGGTGTAATTGCTACTAATCCTGATACTCCACCAGATATTGCACCTAATACTGTTGGTTTACCTACAATAAATGTATCTAATATTGTCCATACTATTAATGCAGTTGCACCAGCCACATTTGTTACTAATATTGCATTAGCTGCAAGACCATTAGCTGCAAGGCTAGATCCACCATTGAATCCCATCCAGCCTACCCATAAAAGACCTGCGCCTAAAATTGCATAACCTAAATTATGTGGTATTAAGGATATGTCTTTTCTTTTTCCAAGTACTAAAGCAACTGCAAGTGCAGTGATACCTGAATTAATATGAACTACATTACCTCCTGCAAAATCAAGAGCACCCATAGTCATTAACCATCCTCCACCCCATACCCAGTGGGCTATAGGGATGTAGACTATACATGCCCAAATTATAATGAAAATTACCCATGCTTTTGTTTTCATTCTTCCAACTATTGCTCCTGAAACAAGAGCTGCAGTTAAACCTGCAAAAGCAAGTTGGAATACAATAAATAGTAATGTTGGTATTGATCCAGTTAAATCATTAATACCTATCCCTTTTAAGAATAGATAAGTTGGTTGACCTATAAATCCAAAATAAGATGGGCTACCAAATGAAGCTGAATATCCAAATATTACCCATATTATACTAATAATTGCAAATGCAATAAAACATAAAAACATTGTGTTTAGTACATTCTTTCTTTTACTTAATCCTCCGTAGAAAAATGCTACAGCAGGGATACTCATCATTATAACTAAAACTGTACATATTAGTACCCATGCTGTGTCACCTGCGCTTAATACATCCATATAAATCTTTCTCTATAATTGTTTTTAATAATTTTATAAAAATAAACTTGAAATTTTAAATTTTTTCAAGATAAAATACTGGTATACGGAAGTCGGTATCCGTCTTCCGATATATAATAATTAAACTACATAATATATAAATATTTTGTATGAAAATAAAAAATAGCTAAAATCTAGAAAAATTTAAAAAAAAATGTAAAAATAGCTAAATAAACAAATAAAACATATAAATTTAATAATAAATAAAAATATAATAAGTAATAATAAAATAAAAGTGTGTGTGATAAAATGGGTGAGAAAAATAAATTTATTAGAGATAGTGTTTACGGAGATATTAACTTTAATAAATTTGAAATAAGTATAATGGATCAACCACAATTTCAACGTTTAAGAAGAATAAAGCAGTTAGGGTTTATAAGCTTAATATTTCCTGGAGCTAACCATACACGGTTTGAACACTCAATAGGAACTATGTATTTAGCATCAAGATTATCAAATGAATTAGAACTTGAAGAAGATGATGTAGGACTTGTAAAAACAGCTGCATTATTACATGACTTAGGACATGGCCCATTCTCACATGTATCTGAAGGAGTTTTATCTTTCCCTCATGAAGAACTTACAAAACATGTTATAAAAAACACCTCAATTAGAGATGTATTAGAAGAAAAATATGAAATAAATAAAATAATCGAAATCATTAATGGTGAAGGTCAATTTGGACCTATTGTCTCTGGTGAACTAGATGTAGATAGAATGGACTATCTTCTAAGAGATTCACACAATACAGGTGTTGCATATGGTGTAATTGATTATGAAAGATTAATTTCAAATTTTAATCTTGATAAAACATTAACATTAGATTTAAAAGGAGTTCAAGCAGCTGAAGGAGCTTTAGTGTCAAGATACTTTATGTACCCTAGTGTTTATCAACATCACACAACTAGAATTGTTAATTCAATGTTTAGAAGAATTCTTAAAAGATTAATTAATGAAAATGAGATTAAAGAAAAAGAAATCTATAAATATGATGATGCTGACATGATTAGCTTTTGTAGAAATAGTGATGGGCTTGTAAAAGACATAATGGAAAGATTAGACAATAGAAATTTTTTTAAACGAGCTCATGTTATAAGACTAGAAAACTTTAAAAATCCTGAAGAAATCTATAAAATCACACAAGAACAACTTAGAAAAGCTGAAGAAGAAATAGCAGAATATTATAATTTTGATAAAGATTATGTAATACTTAATATAGCTGAGTATCCTCGTTTTGATGAAATGAAAACACAAGTATCTGTAGATAACAAACTCTACCCTTTAAATGAAATTTCAAATATAATAGGTGCTTTAAGTAAAGCTAGATTTAACATTCCAGACATTAGCTTATATGTACCAAAAGAATATAAAGAAAAAATTAAAAAGTTCAAACTTGAAAATTTCCTAGATTTACCTGAAATTGATAAAAACAAACATCGTGGAGTACATTACGACCAATTAACCTTATTTTAATGGAGAAAAACTATGATAATTATTGGAATAACTGGAGCTAGTGGAGTAATATATGGAATTAGATTATTAAAAGCTCTAAAAGAATTAAACATTGAAACAGGTCTTGTAATAAGTGATGCAGGAAAAACTGTAATAGATTATGAAGTTACAGAAACTGTTAATGAAATTATAGCTATTGCTGATAATTACTATGAATTTAAAGACTTAACCTCATCAATTAACAGTGGATCATTTAAATTTGATGGATTAGTAATTGTACCATGTACTATGAAAACTTTATCATCAATAGCTAATGGATATAGTGATAATACAATTACAAGAGTAGCTGATGTAGCTTTAAAAGAACGTAGAAAAACTATAATTGTTCCACGTGAAACACCACTTAGAACAGCACATATTGAAAATATGTTAAATTTATCAAAAGAAGGAGCTATTATTTTACCTGCAATGCCTGCATTTTATAATAAAGGTGAAACAATAGAAGACCAGGTTGATTTTATTGTTGGTAAAATTTTAGATAGTTTAAAAATTAAAAATGAGCTATATAAAAGGTGGGAATAATGTTAAATGATATGGATTTTATTACAACTTGTGATGTTCCAGGACCTAGTAAAGAAGCTGTAAGAGCTATTGTGCTTTATAAAGCTGATGTAAAAGATAGTGATGTTGTTGTAGATGTTGGATGTGGAACTGGAGGATTTACTTGTGAATTTGCACCTATTTCAAAGAAAATTTATTCAATTGATACAAATCCAGAAGCTATTAAATTAACTGAAAAGAATCTTAAAAAATTTAAAATTGATGGAGATATTACTTTTATTAATGATGATGGAGCTAATGCCTTAAAAAGTATTGATAATATTGATGTGGCTATTATTGGTGGAAGTGGTCGTAAGCTTAATGAGATTCTTGAATTAGTTGATACAAAGCTAAAATCTAAAGGAAGAATTGTAATTACTGCAATATTAGTTGATACAAAAGTTGAGGCTATTAACAAATTAAAAGAATTGGGGTATAATCCTCAAATAATGGAAATTAATGTTTCTAAAGGCCGTGTTCTTGATCGTGGCATTATGATGATGGGGGAAAATCCAATAGCTATTATATCTGCTAAAAAGAGATGATGGTATGTTTAAAATAAATTGGAAAGTTAAAATGGGAATTGTATTGTTGTTAGTTTCCTTTTTAATATATGCTTTTGCATTCTTTTTTTTAAATGAACCAGATAAAGTTATTTTCTACATTGTAATAGATTGTGCATTTATACCTATTGATGTCTTAATCGTAGTACTTGTACTCGAAAGTATTATTGAGAAAAAGAAAAAAGAAACTGTTTTAGAAAAACTTGATATGATTTTAGGTGTTTTCTTCTCTGAAATGGGAAATGATTTACTTGAGATTATTTCAAAAGTAAATAATGATAATGATGAGATTATTCATAAAATAAGAAATATTGATAAGTGGGATGATGATGACTTTAAACATGCCTATAAATATTTAAAAACACATGGTGTGAAGTTTAGTCCTGAAATTCCTGAAAGTGAAGTTCAAGGTTTTATAATTTCTTTAAAAAATATTATGAAAAGGAATCATGATTTTTTAATTGAATTATTGGAAAATCCAAATGTACTTGAAAAGGTAGGTTTTTCAAGTCTTTTACTTGCTTTATTCCATTTAGATGATGAACTTGAACTTAGAAATGATTTAGATAAAATTAGTTCTTCTGATTTTAAACATATTATTGAAGATATTGATAGAGTTTATTGTAGATTAACTTATGAATGGATTAAATATTTACAGTTTTTAAATCATAATTATCCTTATATGAGCTCTTTAACATTAAGAGTTAATCCTTTTAATCCAGAGGTTAATGTTTATATTAGTGATTAAAATGAAAAGTTGCATCATATTATGTGGAGGACAAAGTAGAAGAATGGGTCAAGATAAAGGATCTATGATTATTCAAGGAAAACCTATGATTATTCATATACTTCTCACTTTAAAT